>CAISKJ010000683.1 GCA_903885885.1 uncultured delta proteobacterium | reverse complement strand
CTTCGTGCCCACGGGCGATGCGACGGGCGAGGATGAGACGCGCCAGGCCACGTTCTACGACGACATCGCGGCCTACTTGACCACTTGCGGCGCTGAGGCCCTCTCGACGCCCTGAAAGCCGCGGGCCCTACCGCCGCTCGCCCCGCGCGAGCGCGAGCCCGGTCGCGCCGCCCAGCGCGATGGTGAGCGCCGCCGCGAGCGCCACGCGCGGCGCCCCGAACACGCGGAACAGCCACGGCGACGCGAAGAACAGCGCGCACATCGCGCCGTACCCGAGCGCCTGCACCGCGCGGTACACCTGCGCGAGGCGCGCGCCCGCGAAGCGGTCTTGCAGCAGCGCGAGGAAGCCCACGTCGCAGAGGGGCCCGCCCGCCGCCGCGACGGCCGCCGCCGCGAGCCGCAGCGGCTGCGAGGGCGCGAGCGCGAAGAGCGTGAAGCCCACCCCGGCGACGAGCCGCCCGCCGTAGAGGAGCGACGTGGGGCGGCGGTCGGCGAAGTTGCCCACGGCGAGGTTCGACGCGAGGTTGCCCGCCCCGTAGGCCGCGAGCGCCGCGGCCACCGACGAGACGTCGCGCGCGCCGCGGGCCTCGAGGAGCAGCGTCATGCCGAGGGGGAGCATGAGCCACCACGCGGCGCCGACCACCGTGGAGGTCGCCACGGCGTAGCGCAGCGTCGGGTCGCGCAGGGCCTCGGCGAGCGTGGCGCGCAGCGCGGACGTGGGCGCGGCGGC
This sequence comes from uncultured delta proteobacterium, assembly GCA_903885885.1. Taxonomy (GTDB): domain Bacteria; phylum Myxococcota_A; class Polyangia; order Polyangiales; genus CAISKJ01. The sequence continues at coordinate 4,356 of CAISKJ010000683.1, read as the reverse complement.
GGCCGCGGGCGGCGCGTCGTGCAGGCGCCCGATCGCCGCGACGGAGAGGGCCGAGAGCGCGAAGGTGGCCGCGTCGAGCGTGAAGAACTGCACCATCGGAACGGCCGACGAGAGCGCGCCCACGAGCGACGGCCCGAGCACGCGCGCGAAGCGGACGGTGCTCTCGATGAGGGCGTTGGTGGCGCCGCGCTCTCCCTCCGCGGCGAGGCTCGTGGAGAGCGCGCGGAGCGCCGGGTCGAACACCGCCGAGAGCCCCGCGCACACGACCACCGAGGCCACGAGGAGCGGCGTCAGCGGCGCCCCGAGCGCGGCCCCCAGCGGCACGCACAGCACCGCCGCGCAGCGCAGCGCGTCGGCCCCGACGAGCACCGACCGCAGCGGGCGACGGTCGACGAGCGCGCCGCCCGCGAGGCTCATCGCGCACGCGCTCAGGGCGTGGAGCGCCGCGAGGCGACCGGCGCCGGGACCCCAGAGGCGCGTGGCGATCCACACGGTGGCGACGCGGTTGACCTCGTCGCCCAGCGACGACGCGAGCTGCCCTCCCCAGAGGAGCGCCATGGCACGTCGTCGCAGTGGGCGGAAGATTCGCAACGGAGGACGCGCTCAGGGGGAGAGTATGCCCGAGATGCCGAGCATCACGCCGATCTGCACGCCCGGCCGCAGGTCGGAGAGGGGCGTGGTGGTGATCACGTCGGAGAACGATCCCGCGGTGTAGGCCACGGGCACGTCGACGGACGCGCCCCAGAACGCCGACAGCGTGCGCCCCTGGAGGGGCACGCCCAGCGTCACCGCGCTCGACCAGGTGAGCTCGAGCTGCGACACCACCGCGAGGGGGCGCGCGGGCGCCACAAAGAGCTGCTCGAACGACGACACCGACGCGTCGCCCTGCAGCGTGCGCCCGTAGTGGGCGCCGAAGCCGAGGCCCGTGGAGGCGAAGGCGAGCCAACCCCGGTCGCGGTAGCCGACGTCGGCCATGAGCCGCGCGACGACCCCGTCGGTGTAGACCCACTGCACGCCCGCGCGCGCCGCGAGGGTGCCGCGCTCGCCGCCGAGGCCGCAGCGAAGCTCCGCCCCCGAGCGCCCGAGGCCGAGCTGAACGCCCACGTCGCAGGCCTCGGCCACGCGGTGTCGCCCCTCGACGGCGATCATCTGCAGCGCGAGCATGGAGTAGCGCGGCACATAGAGCGCCTCGACGCGGCGCCCATCGCGCAGGTACGAGGCGCCGAAGGTGGGGAGCGTGAGCCCCGCGGCGAGGGCGGCGCCCTGCCCACGGAAGCGGCTCCCGCGCGGCGTGGTGAGCGGCGTCATCGCGGGCGCGACGAAGCACCCCGAGAGGGCGCACGCGAGGAGCATCGTGGCGCGGAGCGGGACCATCGCGCGCGGCTCAGCGCCAGTACACGCCCGTGCACTCGGGCAGCGTGGTGGTTCCCCTCGCCCGCAGGCGCGCGACCATCGCGTCGCCGAAGAAGAAGCCCACGCGCTCGACGGCCTCGTCGAGGCTCGCGAACGCATAGTCGGTGCGCACGCAGCGGTGCGCGAAGCCCAGCGCGGTGACGAGGTGACGGTGCAAGGGCTCGAGCGCGTGGCCGCCCGCGAAGGGCTCTTCGACGCTGGTGCCCTGCGTCTCGATGAGCACCAGCGTGCCGCCGGGGCGCAGCGTGCGGGCGAGCTCGCGCACGTGCGCCTCGACCTCGGCGACCCAGCCCGACGGGTTCCACCCCACGGCGTGACCGAAGGCCCAGCCCTCGAGGGCGAGGTCGGCGGACGCGTCGTCGACGGGCAGGCTCGCGTGCGAGGCCACCGCGAGCGCGACGTTGCGCGCGCCGTCGGCGGCGAGCCGTGACCGCGCCACGTCGAGCATGTGCGCCGAGCGATCGAAGGCCCGCACCGAGCGTGCGAAGGGCGCCACCATGCGCGTCACGCGGCCCGTGCCCGCGCCGGTCTCGACGACGTCGATGCCTTCGAGGGGGCGGATCGCGCGCAGCGCGGCGAGGAGGTTCTGGGCGTGGTCTTCGCGCGCCACGAGCGCGTCGTAGGCCTCGGCGCGCTCGTCGTAGATGCGTTGATAGTCGGCCATCGGGTCAGGGCGTGGGGCCCGGCGCGCCCGCGGCGATCCACCGGCGGATGAGGTCGCGCTCGGCGGCGGGGAGCAGGTCGGAGCGCTCGGGCATCGAGGTGCCGCAGGTGTTGCCCGCGGCCTGACACTCGGCCACGGCGCTCAGCGTGTTGTCGATCTTGTGCATGAGCCAGCTCGCGGCGGGATCGCCCGGCTGCACGCGCATGAGCCGCGGCACCTGCGTCGACGCGACGCGCACGAGGGCCGCGTAGGAGTCGCCCTCGCCGAGGCGCAGCCCCGCGCCCGCGCGCGCCATGGTGAAATGGCACGAGCTGAAGGCGCACGCGCGGGTGAGCACCGCCTGCACGGCCGCGTACGTCACGGGCGCGGGCGCGGGCGTCTCGTCGGTGCCGCCGCACGATGCGGCGAGCGCGACGAGCGCTACAGCGGCAGGGCCTGACAGATGCGGTCGAAGCACACGTGGAAGCCCTGCGAGGGATAGTAGTAGGCCCAAAGGAAGCACATCTCCTGGTTGAACGACTCGCCGAAGGAGAGCCTGCCGTTGCTGGTGTTGTTGTAGCTGCACACGAGGCGCAGCCCCTCGCCCTCGGCGAAGGTGAGCGGCGGAGAGAAGCGCGTGAGGGGCGGCTCCTCCCAGTTGGTGCTGCGGTGGAGCTCGGTGCCCATCCCCGTGAGGGCCGTGGCGCGCTCGACGGTCGAGCTCACGCCGTACTGGTGCGTGTGCGACGTGAGGCCGAACACGTTGACGCCCGGCAGCGCGGGTCGAAAGTACTGCGCGGTGCCCGTGGTGTGCGGCGCCACGTTGATGCCCGCGGTGCCCCAGAACATCATGTCGGCGGCCGTGAGCCCCTCGCCGCTGGCGAGGTCGAAGGTGACGCGCGCGCCCACCATGAGGGGCGCCGAGCCCGTGTTGATGAAGTGCTCCTCGAGGCGAATCATCTGGTCGGCCGCGATCGAGAGGCCGACGCCGTCGGGGAAGTCGATGCCCGACTCGGGCTGCTGCGCGATGAACAGCGGCGCCGTGCCCGCGAGGATGCCGCTGAGCCCACGGCAGTCGGTGAGCTCGGGCTGCTCGGTGGTGGCGCGCGAGCGGTACACGATCACGTGGTGGCTCCCGCGGGGAATGCTCACGTGGATGCCCCGCACGAGCATCGGCGCGACGTTGCCGAGGCGCACCTCGCGGCAGCGCGTCACCTCCTGCCCGGGCATGATCATCTGCGGCGGAACGGTGACCTCGCGGCGCTCGGGCGCGGGCGCGTCGGCGACGGCAGGCGCGTCGGCGGACGCATCGACGACGGCGGGCGCGTCGACGACGGCGGGCGCATCGGCGGCGACGGGCCCATCGCCGCTCGCGGGCGCGTCGCCGACGGGCGCGGCGTCAGGCCCGACGGGCGCGGTGACGGGTGACGAGGCGCAGGCAGACAGGGCGACGAGAGCGATGCCCCAGGCGATCGTGCGTACCGACATCGATGACATTCTCCTGCCGCGGGTGAAGCGCCGACCCTATCAACGGCCGCCCGGGCTGCCAACCTCACCGCGCGGTGGCGCCGTAGAACGTCACCGTGTTGCGCGTGATGCGCCGCGAAGCCCCCGTGTCGGGGTTGATCTCGATGACGTAGCCGAGGCACGACATGCCGTAGAGCGTGGGGCCGAAGGCCGCCAGCGCGTACACGCAGCTGTAGCCGACGTCGCCGATCACGCGCGCGGTGCCCGCGGCCACGTCGAACTCGACCAGCACGTCGAGGTCGCTCGGGCCCATGCGCGCCGTCGCGAGGAGCCTGCCCTGGAGCACCGCGATGTCGCCGCTGGCCTCGTAGCCCGCAGGGAAGCTCGCCGCGAACACCGCCGCGGCGGACGCGCGATCGATGCGGTAGAGGCCCCGCGCCCCGGCGGCGTAGAGGGTGCCGTCGGGGGCGGCGTCGAGGGCGGTGAGCCCGACGCCGGTGGCGAAGTCGAAGGTCGAGCGCGCGGTGGTCGGGTCGATGTGCCACAGCTCGCCGGTGAGCGTAATGGCGTAGAGCGTGCGGTCGGGGTGCAGCGCCACGTCGGTGAACGGTCGCACGGGCCCGATGGCGCGCAGCGCCGCCGAGGGGAGCTCGACCTCGTAGAGGTTGGTGCTCGTGACGGCCAGGGCGCGCGCGACGCAGCCGCGCGTGAGGTCGCAACGATGGCTGAAGGGGCACAGCGCGTCGTCGGGCGCCGCCACGCAGCGCTGCGTGGCGTCGTCGCAGGCGTCGCGCGTGCAGGCCACCGGGTCGGCGCAGGTGGGCGCAGCGCCG
>CAISKJ010000682.1 GCA_903885885.1 uncultured delta proteobacterium | reverse complement strand
GCGCGCGCGCCGCCGCGGCGTGCTCGAGGGCGCCACGCACCGCCTCGACGAGGGCCTGCGAGGTGACGGGCTTCGAGAGGTAGCTCATCGCCCCGCGGTCGACCGCGCGCACCGCGTCGTCGAGCGTGACGTAGCTCGTGAGCAGGATCACGGGGATCTCGGGCCGCCCCAGCCGCAGGGCGTCCAGCAGCGAGAAGCCGTCGGAGCCCGGCATGTTCACGTCGGTGACCACGCAGTCGACGTGCTCCTGATCGATCACCGACAGGGCCTCGCGCGCGCTCGTCGCCGCCGTGACCCGCCACCGCGCGTGCGCCAGCAAAAGCTCCGTGAGCTCGAGCGTGTCGGGGTCGTCGTCGACCAGCACGATGTGGTGCGGCGCAGGCATCGCGTCTCTCTCCGAGCGCCTCTCATACCACCGCCAGCGCGCCCGCGAGCGCCGCAACCAGCCGGACAGAGAATGTCCATAGGGTGTGACAGGCAATGTCCACGGGGTCTGGTGCCGGGGGCGGTGATCGCGGTAGGTGTCTCGACCATGATGATCGCGGCGGAGCAGCACATTGCGAGCGAGGTGTTCACGATCGGCGGGCGCCGCTACCAGTGGCTCGAGGGCGCGCACGCGCTCGCGCCGCACGCGGCCCGGTGGGAGGGGCGTCGGGCGCAGCTCGGCGAGCTCTTCGCGCGGGTGATGCTCCCGGCGCTCGAGCGCCGCGGCGCCAGGCGTCGTGTGCTGGGCGCGGGCCCCCGCGGCGGCTCGGCGCGGGCGCACTGGGTCGAGTGGCGCGCCCCGGGCGATGCGCACCCCGTGTGGGCGCTGTACGTCCCCACGCGGCGCATCGGGGCGCGGGCGCTCGAAGACCTCGGCCGCCCCGCCAACGACGGCGCCATGCTCGCCGCCTGGGGCGACGGCCCCGTGCTCGCGTGGGTGAGCGAGCGCCCCGAGCTCCGTGTGGCCGTGCGCGAGGCCCTGCGCGCGCTGCCCGAGTTTCTCGCCCGCGGCGTCGCGTCGGCCGACGTCACCCTCCCCGTGCGCGTCGTGGGGCTCTGAGGCGCCGCGAGGGTCGCGACAGAGATTGCGCGGTATTTTCAACCTCGCCACGAAGTCCGCTATGGTCGCGAACGACATGTCAAGCGCGGTTCAATCCATTCGCGTGCTCGTCGTCGACGACGATGCGGCCATTCGTGATCTTCTCGAGACCGTTCTTCGCAAAGACGGCTACGAGGTGACCACCCTCGACGACCCCACGAAGGCCGACGGAGAGGTGCGCGCGGGCAAGTTTCACCTCTGCCTGCTCGACCTCATGATGCCGGGTCAAGACGGGGTGCAGACGCTCACCAAGATTCGCAAGGTCGACAAAGACCTCGCGGTGGTGATGATCACGGGCTACCCCTCGCTCGAGACCGCCGTGCAGGCGATGAAGCTCGACGCGCTCGACTACCTTCGCAAGCCCTTCACCGTCGACGAGCTGCGCACCGTGGTCGAGCGCGTGCTCAAGAAGAAGGGCCTCTCGCGCACCCCCGAGGAGCAGCTGCACCGCGTGATCGGCGAGACCATTCGCAACCTCCGCAAGGAGCGCACGCTCACCCTCAAGCAGATGGCCAAGCGCACGGGCCTCTCGGTGTCGCTCCTGTCGCAGATCGAGCGCGCCGAGTCGTCGGCGAGCATCTCGTCGCTGCACAAGATCGCCGTCGCCCTCGACGCGCGCATCCAAGACCTCTTCGGCGATTTCTGACCGTCGGCCGCGCCCCTACGCGCGGGGCTTGCCGAAGCTCGCGAGGGCCAGCGCGGCGTTGGTGTAGCGCGGGTCGGGCGTCACCTCGTCGGTGATCCATTGCGGGCGCTCGAAGGCCTCGGCCTCGTCGCCGAGCTCTACCTCTGCGAGCCACAGACCGTCGAGCGCGTCGTGGTACGCGTCGAGGTCCCACGTGTGGGCGCCCACGGCGACGTGGTAGCGCGTCTTCGAGAGCACCGCGCCGCACAGGGGCATCATCTCGCGCGCGTGCTCCGCGGGGATGGCGTACTCGTACTCGGCCCGCGAGAGGGTGCCCTTGCCCTTGATGGTGAGCCACGCCTCGGCGGCCCTGTCGGGCTTCTCCGAGAGGCGCACCCGCACCACGGGCTCGGTGCTGAGGTACCCCTGCGTGAAGCGCGCGCCGTCGACGAGCGCCTCGCGCGGGAGCTTCGTCACGTCGACGAGAAACTTTCGTTCGATCTCTTGCGGCATCGGAGTTACGCCACCGTAACCGGCGCGGCCACCCAGGGGAGGAGGGCGCTGCCCGTCATCATGCGCTCGCGCGAGAGGCCCGTGAGCGAGCGCAGGAGCGTGTGGAGGTTGCCCGTCGCCGACCACGCGCCAGGCTTCACCCGCGCGACCGGGACGCCGTCTTCGAGCGCGAGGCCGCCCTGAATGGGGTTGTTGAACGCCCCCGTGGCCTTGTTCGAAGAGTGCAGCCCCAGAAGGTCGGTGATGAGCACCGTGCGGCCCTTCACCAGCGCGTCGCGGGCGACGTCGCCCGCCGTGACCTCGAGGTGACCGAAGCCCACGCGCACCGGCGCCTCGGAGCGATCTTCGGCCATGATCGGGATGCGATACCCGTTGCCCGTCGAGGCTCCGCCCAACAGCTGCGCCGACCGCCGATCGCTCGGCATCGCGCGGAGCACGCCGCCCGACACCACGGCCTTGCGGCCGCCGCGCACGCCCTCGGCGTCGCCCGCGCCGCCGGCGAGCGAGCCCGCCGCGGTGGGGTCGGCGAAGAGCTCGAACGACGGGTGCGCCACCGTGTCGCCCTCGCGCGCCGACGAGAGCTTCGCGAGCACGCGGTCGGCCGCGATGCGCTCCAGAAAGAGAGACCGCAGCAGCGTTTCGAAGAGCCGCGGGTGGATCACCACCGTGGTCTCGCGGGCGCCGCCGAGAAACTCCTCGCACGTCACCTCGCGCGCGGGCAGCGACGACACGAGCGCGCCGCCGAGGCCCGTGACCACGGCGTCGTCGGGGCGCGCGGTGCCGCTCCAGGCGTCCCAGTCGTTGCCGTCGATCATCACGAAGGTCGAGAGCGCCGTCGACGCGCTCACGATGGCGCCGCCGCGCTTCGTGGCGAGGGCCCTGCGCGCGCGCGACACGGTGACGTCGGCCTCGATCACGACGGGCGCTCCGGGCCTCGCGGCGCGGGCGCCGTCGCGCGACGCCACGGCCATGCGGCGCACCTCGCCGGGGCGATCGACGAGCTCCCACAAGCGCGCGTCGCAGCTGCGCGTGTCGTCCGTTTCTTCGGGCGCCGCGAAGGCCGCGAGCGTCTCGGGCTGCGCGGCGCTCAGGGCGCGCGTGAGGGCCGCGATGGAGTCTCGCGCGTCGTGGCTCGTGGTGGTCGCGGTCGCGAGGCGCCCCTTCGAGAGGGCGCGCATCGCGACGCTCCAGGTGTCGCACTCGAGCGCGGGAATGATGAGGTCGTTCTCGACGCCGTAGCTCGTGCGATCGGCGCACGAGACGATGACCTCGACGTCGTCGACGGCGCCCGCGACGCCGTCGCGAATGGCGAGGCACAGGTCGCGCGCGGTCTTCATGGTGGTGTGCATCGTCGTCATCCTTCGAAGGTGAGCAGCACCGAGGGAGAGGCCCCGACCTTCACGTACTCCGGTCCGCCGTCGGTCACGCGCCGTCGTTGCCCGTTCTTGCCGCAGAATCCCACGCCGTGCGCCTCGACCGCGCCCGCGAAGCCCTCCACCGTGGCGAGGCACCCCGCGGTGAGCGCGGTGAAGTTGCCCGGCGCGATCATCTCGTCGGTCACCACGCCGTCGCGCACGAGCCACCCGTACTGCGTCGACGACGACATCCCCTCTTTCGACACCGCGCCGCCGAGCGACCCGTGGAGCACCACGCCGAAGGGCACGTCGCGCACGAGCGCGCTCAACGAATCGGCCCACCCCGCCCCGGGCGCGGGGCACAGCGTGGTGTTGCGCATGCGCACGATGCGACGGTCGCCGAGCTCGGAGAACCCGTTGCCCGTGGGCGCCACGCCGTACCGATGGGCGGTCTCGCGCGAGTGCATCATGCCCACGATGTGACCGCCCTCGACGAGCACGGTGTTCTTCACCTCGACGCCCTCGTCGTCGATGAGCTCGGTGCCGAAGCCGCGCGACGCCATCGGGCGGCCGGCCTCGTCGGGCGCGGGCCCATCGACGATGCGCACCACGGGCGAGCCCAGCGGGCTCACGCGCGGGGATCCGTCGGGCGCCACGATGGCCGACCCCCCGGCGCGCGCGATGTCGGCCTCGATGGGGTGCCCGAGGCCCTCGTGAATGAACACCAGCGACGAGTTGTGCAGCACGTAGTGGGTCACCTTCGCGCGCTCGTCCGCCGTGAGCGGGCGCGCGTCGAGGAGCTGCACCGCGCGGTCGCGCTCCTCGCCGAGCGAGCGCTCGACGAAGTCGGCGAGGGCCCCGTCGCGCACGTAGTAGCTCAGCGGCGCGGCCTCGCCGAAGCGCACGCGCGTGCGGGCCTGGGCGTCGCCGCGCACGGCGCGAAACACCACCTGCAGAAACGACACGGGCATCACCTGCGTCTTGAAGACGCCGTCGGTGTCGGCCACCCACTTCTCTTCGACCTGCGTCCACGACCAGAGCTCGGGCACCACGCGAACGCCCGCGGGCACGCCAGCCTCTGCGATGCGCTGCACGGCCGCCACGAGGTCGAGAAAGGGCTTCGTGGGGTCGGCGTCGCGCGGGTCATCGTCGACGGTGAGCCCGTAGCGAACCCGCGTGGGGGTTGGGAATGGGCGCGAGGCCAAACTCGGGCGACGGCGGCTCCTCGGCGAGGGCGGCCGCGGCGCGGTCGACGACGGCCGCGAGCGACGACGGTGACATGTCTCCCGCGCGCACGCCGACGTTGCGCCCCTCCGCACCGACGAGGCGCACCTGCGCGGCGCCCTTGAGCGACGCGGGCTTCACGATCACCTGCCCCGACGCGAGGAGGTTCGCCTCGGACTTGTAGATGCGCTCGTAGAGCACATCGGCGTACTGCGCGACGGCGCGGGCGCGCGCGAGCGCGGCGTCGAGCGCGGCGCGTACGTCGGCGTCGCCGCGGGGAACGGGCCCATCGACGGGCGTCACAGGGAGGCTCATGGCAGCGGTGCTCCTCTTCCGGGCGCGAACGCTACACCGGGACGACGGCCCGCGTCGCCCGCGCGCTACGACTCTTCGACCGCGCCGGGCAGGCCCGTGGGGAGCCTGCGCATGAGGCCGAAGACGAGCGGCGCGGTGAGCGCCGTGGCGACGGCCTGCGCGACCACCACGCCCATCGCGGCCACGACGGCCAGGGGCCTGCGGTCGAACACGAGGAGCAGGGCCATCATCTCGACGCCGACGAAGATCGACGCCACGAGGGTGAGCAGCACCTGAAACACCATGCCGTGGAGAAAGAGCTTCAAGCCCGCCACGCGCACGAGGAGAAACACCGACACGAGCGAGAAGGTCCACAGGCCGATGGAGCCGCCCGCGAACACGTCGGCGAGGTAGCCCAGCACGAACGAGAGCGACACGCCGCGCGCGAGCGAAAACTCGCCCACGGACATGTACAGCACCATCGGCAGCACGAGCACCGGCGCGAGGTACTCGCTCGGGCCCACGTAGGCCACGAGGCCCTGGAGCACCAGCATCACCACGCCCGTCACCAGGAGCAGCGCGTTGGCCATCGGCTCAGAGGTTCCCGCTGGCGGCGGCGGCGGCCCTTCCGCGCGGGGTCTGCGTGGCCGCGGGGCGACAGGTCGGGCGGTCGGCCTCGCTGTCCATCACGAGCACCTCGGTGAGCCGCGAGAAGTTCACCGCGGGGGCCATCTCGATCTCCTGGTAGAGCCCGAACTCGCGGCGCGTCACGGCCGCCACGCGGCCCACCATCACCCCCGCGGGAAAGCGGCACCCGAGCCCCGAGGTGACCACCGCGTCGCCCACGCGCACGTCGTCGGTGCGCTGGAGGTACTCCACCCGGGCCGAGTAGCGGTCGCGCTCGCCCGTGCCGCGCACGATGCCCCGCGCGCCGGTGCGCTCGATCATCACGTCGACGGCGCTGCGCGAGTCGACCGTGAGCAGCACGTCGGCGTAGTCGCCGAAGGTGCGCGACACCTGCCCCACGAGGCCGTCGTAGGTGAGCACGGGCATGCCCGCGCGGATGCGCGTGCGGTCGGGCGTCGAGATCGCGAGGCGCGTCACGCGAAAGAAGGGCGAGGTGTCTTTGGCCACCACCTCGGCGGCGAAGACCTCACCGGGCGTGTCGACGCGGAGCTGGAGCAACCGACGGAGGCGGCGGTTCTCGTCGTGGTCGGCGCGGTAGCGGGCCGCGTCGGCGCGCAGGCGGGCGTTCTCCGACCGCAGGCGGTCGTTGTCGCGGTGCACCTGGACCAGGTAGACGTAGTCCATCCACACGTCGGCGGCGCCCTCGGCCACGCGGTTGATGAACATGTTCTGCGCCATGCCCACGGGCTGCATGATGAAGCGGTCGAGCGCATCGTAATGGCTCGGGTCGCGCGTGGTGGTACGGAGCAAGAAGAACGGGATCCCGAGCGCGAGCACGCACAAGAGCGCCGCTTGATATCGCTTCAGGAAGTCCATAAGCCGTTACGCCGCCGAGGCTTTCGCACAGACCGCGCGGCCTGTCGAGGGAGCGCTCGCTCGCGGCACGACCGTCACTCTTTGAGGTACTCGTCGAACGATCGGTCGAGCTCTTCGCGGCGCGGCCCCCGGGCCCCCTCGGGGACGCCGTGCATCGCGCCCTGCAGGCGCACCACGCGCTGCCGCACGTTGCGAAAGCTCGGGTCGCGCTTGTCGACCTTCTGAAAGAAATAGAGCGCCTCGGACAGGTCGCCCACCGACTCGTACGCGTTGCCCATTTCGAAGTAGAGCCCGAGCTCCTCGCGCTCGCTGCGCTGCGGGCCCTGCAGGCCCTGCTTGAAGTGCTCGAGGGCCGACGCGACGTCGCCCTTCTCCATGTAGCAGAGCCCGATCATCGTCTCGCCGATGCACTGCCGCGCGGGGTTCATCGTGGCGATCTTGAACTCGGCGATCGCATCATCGAGGAGCACCATCTCCTTGTAGGCGATGCCCAGGTCGTAGTGCGTGTCGCAGTCTTCGATGCTCACGGTGCGACCCACCCCCTGGCGAAACTGGGCGAGCACCGTCTCGACGTCGATCTGCCCGGCGGGCGCGCCCTCGTGGGGGTTGAGGTTCTCGACCTCTTCGGCAATCTTGTCGGCGAGCGCGTACGACGGGTCGCTCGCCTCGTAGCCGCCCTGCACCTCGGCGAGCTGCTCGACCTCGTCGAGGCGCTCGAGCACGAGCGGGTGGTTGGGGGTACACCTCGAGCAGCTCTTGCAGCGTGGTGCGCGCGTCGTCGTAGAGCCCCTGCGTCACGAAGAACTCGGCCTCGTCGAGGCCCTCTTCGATCTCGCGACGCCCCGCGCGCATCGAGGGGCCGCGCGTGGTCTGCTCGGCCTCGACCACCACGGGGATGCCCTGGTTGTCGTAGGCGTAGGGCGACGCGAGCTGCTCGTCGGTGTGGTACGCGTCGAGGGGCGAGGTGCCGATCTCGGTGGCGTCGCCCGCCTCGGCGTAGGCGCCGTGCTCGTACTGCACGGGCTCGTAGCCGGGCGCGAAATAGTCTTCCGGAGAGGCGGCCGCGAGGGGGAGCACCTCGACGCCCGAGGCCTCGTCGACGACGACCTCGCCCTCGTCGATGAGGGCGCCGCCTTCGGTCCCCTCGTCGGCGGCGTACTGACCGCCGAGGCGCTCGTAGAGGGCGCGGGCGGCGGGGTTCTCGCCGTCGATGTCGAGCGCGCGCGCGGCCTCGGTGAGGGCGGCCTCGGGGTTCACCGCCTCGAGGAGCTCGGCGATGCGCAGCGACGAGCGGAGCACCGCGCTCGTGTCGTTCATCGCGGCGTAGAAATCGCGCACGCGAACGTGAATGTCGACCGACGCGGGCTCGAGCTCGGCGGCCCGCGTGATGTGGGCCATGGCCTTCGAGCGGAGGCCATACTTCATGAAGATCTCGGCCTCACCGAGGAGGCGCGCGGCCTCGGTGGCGCTCCGATCGGCGGGGATCTGCGCCTCCGGGGGCCGTGGGACGAAGGGGCTGCGGAGCCCCGCGGGGCCCATGATCGCAGGCTGCCGCGTGGTCTCGTCGGGCTCGACGGTGACCGACGGCGCCCGCGGCGCGCCGGGGATCGACGGC
>CAISKJ010000681.1 GCA_903885885.1 uncultured delta proteobacterium | reverse complement strand
GTCACGAGCCGCGCGCAGTTCGTGGCCTACCTCATCGCGTGCGTGGGGGCCGCGGCGGGCTTCGCGGCGTATGGCGCGTCGCGGCTGCGTCGGGGGCCACGCTGACGCGCGCGAAGGGGCGTGTGCCTCGTCCGGGTGGCCGACGCGCGCCGTGATCTGGTGAGTCGCGTCGGCGCGGCGGGGTATCTCTCGCGGCGCTGATCCCCTACGATTCGTGCATGCAGATCGGACGCGCAGCGCTTGTTTCACGGTGCCTCGTTGCGGTGGCGTGCACCTCGACGAGCGGCAGCTAGGGCGACGCAGCGACCGATTCCGCGGACGTGCGCGATGTCGTCGACGCGACCGGCGCGGCGCCCGAGCTCCAGCTCCCGCCGATGCGCGGCGACGAGGAGGTGCACCTGTCGCGCATGCACCCCGCGATCGAGCGCTGATCGCTGCGGCTGCCCGACGCGCGATGAGCAAGCTCCCCGCGCCGCGCGACGCCGCGCTCCCGCTGTGCCTCTTCGTGGGCCTGGGGGCCTTCCTGCTGCGCGCGCCGCGGCGGTGCAGCTCTGGTATCCGCTGGTGACGCCGTGGCGCGCGATGGCCCTCGTCGGCGCCCTCGTCGGCGCGGCCTTCACGCTGTGGGCGCGCGCCCGCGGCGGGGCCGCGGTTCAACCCGCGCACCTCGGCGCCTCGTGGCTCGCGGCCTCCGTCGCCGCGGCGCTCCTCACCATGCCGATCGTCTATCTTGCCAATAGCATCTTCGACCTATCTCCCCTGTCGCCGCGCAGCGCGCGCGTGGTGCGGGCGGCGACGCGCGCCTCGACGGTGCGCATCGAGCTCCCTTCGGGGTCCGTCGAGGCGCTCCTGCCCGTCGCGATCGGGCGCGTTCAAACGGGCGACACCTCCACCGTGAGCGTCGCCGACGGGGCGCTCGGTCTGCCGTGGTGCCGCCTCGACGCGATCCGCACGCCGCGCGACGCCCCGCGCCCGCGGTGACGTTCGGGCGCGCCCGCTCCGATCTTGACGCGCGCGGTGAGTTCGCGTCTCCATGGGGTCGATGAGGGCGACACCGGAACAGACGCGCCTGCTGGCGCAGATCCCTGCCTTCGCGAGCCTCACGCCGCAGGAGCGCGACGGTCTTCTCATGTTCGCGCGCGAGCGGCGCGTCGCCCCCGACGCCGTGCTCTTCGAAGAGGGCGCGCAGGGCGACAGCCTCTTCATCGTGCTCGAGGGCGAGCTCTCGGTCGTGGTGCGCACGTGGTCTCCGTCGGGCGCCTCGCGCCGCGAGCTCTCGCGCGTGACGGTGGGCGAGATGCTCGGCGAGATGGCCTGCCTCGACCCCGCGCCGCGCTCGGCCACCGTCGTCGCCCGCGAGGCCACGGTGCTCGCCGAGCTCGACCGCTCGGGCCTCGCCGCGATGGAGCAGGCGCTCCCGCGCGTGTCGGCGCAGCTCGTGGGCTCGGTGATCCAGCTCGTGCACACGCGCATGCGCGAGGTCGACCAGCGCATCGCCGCCACGCTGTCGGGCGCGAGCTCGCAGCCGCCGCCCGTCACGCCCTCGACGCCGCCCGGCGCGGCGCCCGAGACGCGCGACGAGCCCGAGAAGCGCACCGGCTGGCGCGGCCTCTTCGATCGCATCCGGGGGTCGGTATGACCACGCGCGCCGCGCTCCGCGCCACGGGCGCCTTCACCGACTACCCCGACGGCGAGCTCGACCTCCTCGTGAGCGTCTCCGCCGAGCGACGCTTCGCCGCGAAGAGCGACCTGTGCCGCGAGGGCACCGTCGGGTCGTCGTGCTTCTGCATCGTGGCGGGCACCGTCGACGTGATCAAGCGCATGCCCGCGGGCGACGCCCCGATCTCGACGCTGGGCCCCGGCGCCATCGCGGGCCAGATCGCCCTCGTACACCGCGTGCCGCGCACGGCCACGCTGCGCGCCCGCAACGACGTGGTGGCGCTCGAGTTCAGCCGCGACACCTTCGAACGGCTGCTCGGCGCCAGCAGCCCCCTCGCGCTGCGCTTTCAACGACAGATCGCCGTGGCGGGCATTCGCCAGCTTCGCGGCACGCTCAAGCGCGTGGCCACCGTGATGGCCGAGCACGAGCCCGCGCCGCCGGGCGCGTCGGAGCGTCCGCGGCCGACTCCCCCAGCGCGCCCGAAGGGCGACGCGCGCATCTCCACC
>CAISKJ010000680.1 GCA_903885885.1 uncultured delta proteobacterium | reverse complement strand
CGGCCTCGGCTCCGCGGTGTACGCCGCCGCCGACGAGATCGAGCTCGCCGCGCCCGCCGCCTTCGCCGATCAGTATCGCCTCTTCGGCGACGACCCCGCCGCCGTGGCCGCGCGCTTCACCCCCGCGGTGCTGCGCTTCTTCGCCGACAACCCGGGGTGGAGCGTCGAGGCGAACGGCGCGTGGCTCATCGCCCACGAGGGCGCGGGGCACCTCGAGCCGGGCCGCCTCGCGGCGCAGCTCGCCTCCGTGCGCCAGGTCGTCGCGCTCTTCGCGTAGCGCGCGCTTCTCGTCGGCGCGGGCTCATGTCGGCGGCCGCGCCCGCCGGTGTTCCCTGGCGTGTACAGGGTCACCCACACACGCCTCTCGGTCGCCGCGGCGGGCATGGCAGCGGCCTTCGCCTACGTCCTCCACGGGGGCGCCGTCGCGCAGTCGTCGCCGACCACGCAGCACGGCGACGGAGCGGCCGCCGCGACGGTGCTCGACCTCATGCCCGCGGGCCCGCCGCAGGTCGTCGAGGTGCTCGCCGACGGCACGCGGCGCGTGGTGTACGGAGGCCTCCGGGCGACGGTGCGCGGCTCCGTCGTGCGCTGGGGCACGGGCGAGTTCGCATCGTCCATTCGCGTCGCGGGCCACTGCCCGCGCGGGTGGATCTTCGTGGCCGCCGACGGCGCCGTCGCGCGCAGCGACGATTTTCTGAGCCCCCTCGAGCGCCTGCCCGACGTGCCCGAGGCCCGCGTGATCGACCCCGAGGCGCCCGTCACGGTGCTCTCTCCCGGTCGCGCGATGTTCTCCACCTACGCCGGCGCGTGGTGGACGACCGACGGCCGCGCGCCCCTGCGCCGCGTCGAGGCGCTCCCGCCCGGCGAGGCCCTCGCCGCGGGCTTCGTCGACGACCACCACGGCGCCCTGCGCGCGCGCTATCACCGCCGCGAGAAGGTCTACCGCACCAGCGACGGCGGGGCCCACTGGTCGCGCGACCGCCACGCGCGCAAGGCCCTCACCGCGGCCTTCGCCCCGGCCCCCGAGGTCGACGACCACGCCTCCCTCCGACGCACGCTCACGCAGGCCCTCTGGGCCGCGCGCCCGCAGCTCGCGGGGTCGGGCGTCAGCGTGTGGCTCGCCGACGGGCGCACGCTCCTCGACGACCGCGACAGCAGCAACGACGATGAGCCTTCATTTGTCTCGGTCGATCGTCGCAGCGCGCGGGTGCTGGGGCGTGTGGGCTTCGAAGCCGCATTCGGCTTCGCGCCCGACGATCCGCGGGGCATCGACCTCGACGACCAGCTCCTGCAAGAGCGCCCCCCGCACGGTGAGGACACGGCCCTCACGACGCTCCCCGGCGTCGGCGACCGCGAGGTGACCCCCGCGGAGCCGCTCGTGCTCGCCGACGCGCCCGCCTTTGCGCCGCGGCAGACGCACTACGCCCCGCACCTCGTCGCGTACCGCGCGCCCGCGACGGAGCGCGACGCCCCCGCGCTCGTGCGCGTCTCGACCGCCGACGCGCGGGTGACCGCCTACCACACGGCGCCGCCGACACGCATCGCGCTGCGCGAGCGCGCGCTCCCCGACGTGATGGTCTCGGTCACGGGCGCCCTCGCCCTCGTCGATGGGTCCCAACCGCCGCGCCTCGTGCACGGCATGATCGACGACGCCGTGCTCGAGGTGCGCGCGCTCCCCGACCGCGCGCGGCACGCGATGTTCGCCGACCGTGGCCACGGCGTCGCGTGGGGCGCGCACCTCGGCGATGTGTGGCGCACCCTCGACGGCGGCGCCTCGTGGGAGCGCCTCCCGCTCCCCCTCGACGGAGACCCCGCGCGCCTCGTCGCGACGGCGCCCCGCACGTCGCCCCTGCACTGCGGCGCGAGCGCGCCCTACGCCGTGTACCGCTCGGCGGCCGACGCGGCGCCGCGCTGCG
>CAISKJ010000679.1 GCA_903885885.1 uncultured delta proteobacterium | reverse complement strand
GGCTCCCGATCTCGCGCTCGAGGTTTCGCACGCCGGCCTCGTGCGTGTAGTGGTTGATGATCGTGCGCAGCGCGGCTTCGGTCACGTCGACCTTCACCTCGTCGAGGCCCGACTCCGCGCGCTGCCGCGCCACGAGGTACTTCACCGCGATGTTGAGCTTCTCGAACTCGGTGTACCCCGTGAGCTGAATGATCTCCATGCGGTCTTGGAGCGGCAGCGGAATGCCCCCAAGCGTGTTCGCCGTGGTGATGAACATCACGTCGGAGAGGTCATAATCGAGGTCGAGGTAGTGGTCGTTGAAGGTCGAGTTCTGCTCGGGGTCGAGCACCTCGAGCAGGGCCGCCGCGGGGTCGCCGCGGAAGTCCGTCGACATCTTGTCGACCTCATCGAGCAGAAACACCGGGTTGTTCGTGCCCGCCTTGCGGAGCGACTGCACGATCTTGCCCGGCAGCGCGCCGATGTATGTGCGACGGTGACCGCGGATCTCGGCCTCGTCCCGCACGCCGCCGAGCGAGAGGCGCACGAACTTGCGGTTGGTGGCGCGCGCGATGGAGCGCGCCAGCGAGGTCTTGCCGACGCCAGGCGGGCCCACGAGGCACAGCACGGGGCTGCGGAGCTTCTGCGTGAGCGCCTGCACCGCGAGGTACTCGATGATGCGCTCCTTGATCTTCTTGAGGCCGTAGTGGTCCTCGTCGAGGATGCGCTCGGCCTCCACGATGTCGTGGCGATCCTGGCTCTTGTCGCCCCACGGCAGCGAGAGAATCCAGTCGACGTAGTTGCGCACCACCGTCGCCTCGGCGCTCATCGGCTGCATCATGCGCAGCTTCTTGATCTCCTTGCGCACGCGCGACTGCGCCTCTTTGGAGAGCTTCTTCGCCTTGAGCTTCTCTTCGAGCTCCTGCAGCTCGCTCTTGAACTCGTCGCGCTCGCCGAGCTCCTTCTGAATCGCGTGCATCTGCTCGTTGAGGTAGTACTCCTTCTGGGTGCGCTCCATCTGGCGCTTGACGCGCGAGCGGATCTTCTTCTCCACCTGAAGGATCTCGATCTCGGCCTGCATCACCTCGTGCAGGCGCTCGAGGCGCTTCACGGGGTCGGCCATCTCGAGCAGCGTCTGCCGATCGGCGAGCTTGATCGACCCGAGGTGCACCACCACGGTGTCCGCGAGGCGACCGGGCTCCTCGATGGTCTGCACCGTCATGAGCATCTCGGGCGGCACGCGCTTGTTGAGCTTCACGTACGTCTCGAAGGTCGACTGCACCGAGCGCATGAGCGCCTCGACCTCGACGGACACCTCGACGGGCTCGTCGAGCGCCTCGACCTCGCACACGAAGTGGTTCTCGGTCTCGACGTAGTGCTTGATGCGACCGCGCCGCTTGCCCTCGACCAGCACCTTCACCGTGCCGTCGGGCAGGCGGTGAAACTGGTGAATGGTGCCGATGGTGCCCACCTCGAAGATGTCGTCGGGCACCGGGGCGTTGGTCTTCGGGCGCTTCTGCGCGGCGAGAAAGATCTCCTTGTCGTGCGCGAGCGCGGCGTCGATCGCCGCGATGCTCTTCTCGCGACCCACGAACAGCGGCACCACCATGTACGGGAAGACAATGATGTCGCGGAGCGGCAGCAGCGGAAGCGAGAGCTTCGCCGCATCACCCTTGGAGAACAACATGAACGAACCTCTCGAGGAGCACGTGAAGCAGTAGGGAGAAGCCTTGCGGGGGGCGCATCGCGCGAGGGGCTCGCGCGGAAGGGGCGTCGTCGCGCGAGAGCCGTCAGGCGCTCTCGGCCGACTCCTTGTGGTACACGATGAGAGGGGCTTCGTGCTTGAGGATCACCTCCTCGTTCACGACCACCTCCTTGATGCCATTCTTGCTCGGCACCTCGTACATCACGTCGAGCATCGCGTTCTCGAGAATGGCGCGGAGGCCGCGGGCGCCCGACTGACGCGTGAGCGCCTCGCGGGCCACCGCAGACAGCGCGCTCTTCGTGAACTTGAGCTTCACGCCGTCCATCTCGAAGAGGCGCTTGTACTGGCGCTCGAGGCTGTTCTTCGGCTTGG
>CAISKJ010000678.1 GCA_903885885.1 uncultured delta proteobacterium | reverse complement strand
GTCGAGGGCGGCGAGCGTCACCGCGCGCAGCGTGGCGTGCTGCTCGTCGGCCTCGCCCGTGGCGAGCGCGAGCCAGCGCGTGGCGCCGCCCCACGTCGACGCGAGCACCGCGCCGCCGCCCGGCATGAGCTCGAGCGCGCTGCGCGCCGCGTGCGGCTGTCCGTCGACCACCGCGGCCACGCGCAGCACGTTGCGCTCGTCGTACACGAGCGCGGGCGCGTTCGCGACGCGCGCCCACAGGGCCGCCCCGCGCGGGTGCCCCAGCGCGTCGATGAAGGGATCACGCGCGTTGCGCGCGGCCTCCGTGGGGTGCGCCCCGTCGGGCACGATGACCCGCGCCACGGCCTGGCCCAGCTCGGCCCCCATCGCGTCGGGGCGCCCGAGCAGCGCGTGCCACTCGGAGCCCTGCCGCATCACGTCGAGCACGGCGTCGCCCGCCCGCAGCCGCGCGAGGAGCACCGGCGCGCCGGCGCGCCCCGCGCTCCACGGGATCTGCGCGAGCACGGTGTCGCCCGCGTCGGTCTCGCCCACCGCGAAGGTGGTGCCGTCGGGGGCGATCACCGCCGACGAGGGGTCGCGCAGCCCCGCGGGCATGAGCGAGTGTGACACCGCCGCGCCGCGCACGAACACCAGGTCTGCGCGCTCGGCGCTCTGAAAGGTGTAGGTCACCACCGCGAGGGCGCCGCCCGCGACGGGCTCGAGGGCGAGGAGGTGCGAGGGGTTGTCCATGACGGCGCGCGCGGGCGAGAGGCGCCCCTGCGCGTCGAGCGTTGACACCATGAGCCGCGGGCGCGCGGCCGCCGACTGCTTCGTCACGGCCATGAGCACGGCGCCGCTCGCGGTGACGGCCACGGCCCCGGCGGTGCCCGCGGTGCCGTCGTCGGTGGCGCTCACGTGGGGCGTGAAGGTGCCCGTCGCGCGCACGGCGCAGCGCATCTCGGTTGCGCCGCGCGCGAGGCTCACGGGCGCCGCGTCGGGGGCCGCGAGGTCTTGCTCGAAGGTGCCCGGGGGAACGTCGAGGCGGTCGCGCGGCCGCGCCGCATCGCAGTGCGCGCGGGTGAGCAGGAGCTCGGGGCCCGACCCGTCGGCGTCGCGCCCGTCGATGGCGAACCACACGCTGTCGTCGCTCGCGCCGGGCGGAGGGGCGGCGGCCACCACGCGCGCGCTCCGCGACGGAAAGCTCGTGAGCACGGGCGCTCTTCCCACGTACGCGCCGCGCGCGTCGAGGAGCGACACGTTGAGCGAGCCCGCGCCGTCGTCGGCGAGCGTCGAGACGGTGAACGCGCCCACCATGCCCTGCCCCACGGGCGCGAGCGCCACCTGCGCGTCGTAGGCGCCGCGGTACGTCGCGAGCGTGACGGGCGGCATCGGGGCGTCGCCCTCGAAGGGCAGCAGCGCCGCGCGCACCGACGCGTCGTGGCGGGTCATGCGCGCCCGCCACGCCACGAGCACGCCGTCGGCGAGCGCGAGCGCCGCGGGCTGGTCGAGGTCGCGCGCCACCATCGACGCGCGGCCCTCTTCGACCATGAGGAGCGCGCGCTCGTCGCCCACGCCCGCGCCGCTGCGCATCGCGGTGACGTACGCGCGCACGGCGCGAGGAGAGCTCACCAGCACCGGGGCGCGCCCGTCGAAGGCCGCGCCGTCGGGCGCCTCGGTGCTGCGCACCGTGTTGGCGTCATCGATCACGTCGAGGTGCGAGGCCCACGCCGAGCCCGCGTCGCTGCCCGCGTTGGCGCTGCGCGCCGCGGAGCGCGCTACGGCGACGTGCCAGTGCGCGCCCGCGGTGGCGAGCGTCGGCGCGCCGAGCCAGCCCGCGGTGCCG
>CAISKJ010000677.1 GCA_903885885.1 uncultured delta proteobacterium | reverse complement strand
GGTCGAGTTGCCGTGCTCCAGCGAGAGCCGCACCATCACCATCACGATGAGCAGCATGAGGCGCGGGTTCACGAAGTACGTGATCGACGCCATCTGCCGGCACAGGTTGAGCGTGGCGAGAATGGTCGGGTCTTTGAGCTCGGGCAGGCCCACGAGGTCCATCGGCCTGCGGCGCCCGATGGCGAGGCGCGTGCGCGCCATCTCGGCCAGGAGCCGCGGCATGCCCGCGTCGTCGGGGAGGTGCACGCCGAGCGACGCCAGCACGGGGCGCGCGAGCTCGAGGGCCTCGCGCGAGCGCCCCTGCGACTGCCGCGCGGTGATGCGCACGCGCTCGACGGCCACGCGCTCGAGGAGCCCCTTCGCGCGCGCGAGCACCACCGCGGCGAGGGCCTCCATCTCGTCGTAGCGCTCGCAGAGAAACATCGCCTCGGTCGCCTCGGTGTGCAGCGCGAGGGTGAAGCGGTAGTCCGTCTCCCACGCGTCGGGCCCGAGCAGCGACAGCGCCGACTCGAGGTAGTGCGCCGCCGTCGGGGCCGCCATCGAGGCGAGGGCGCGGCGCCCCGCGCGGTCGTGCAGCGCGGCCAGCTGCCTGCGCTCGCGGGGGTCGGTCACGAGGTCGCGCGCCATGTCGAAATGGTTCGCAATGTCCATGAGCGCCTCGTCGCGCTCGCGGGCCGAGAGGCGCTCGAGGAGCAGCCGCCCGATGCTCAGGTGCTGGCGCTTGCGGGCCTCCTCGTCGAGCAGGGTGTAGGCCGCGTGCTGCACCCGGTCGTGCACGAAGCGGTACGCCGTGCCCTCGATGCCGCCGTCGTCGTCTTCGCTCGCCTCGAGGTATTTGTACGTGTCATCGAGGGGCAGCACGAAGCCGTCGCGCAGCGCCGGCGAGAGCGCGCGCGCCGTGGCCCCGAGCGAGCGCCCGAGCACCACGCTCAGGGTCTGCAGGTCGAAGCGGCTCCCCACGCACGCGGCGAGCTCGAGCGTCGCGAGCGTGTCGGGGGGCAGCGCGCGCAGCTTGGCGGCCACGAGCTCGACCACGTTGTCGGTGATGCCTAGCGCGGCGACGCGCCCGGCGTCCCACTCCCAGCGGCCCCGCGCGGGGTCGAAGTTCACGTGCCCGTCGCGGTACAGGGTGCGAAGAAATTCGCCTACAAAGAAGGGGTTTCCCTGCGTCTTGTCGTGCACCACGCGGCCGAGCTCGAGGGCCGCGGCGTCGTCGCGGTGAAACGTGTCGGCCACGAGGCGCCCCACGGTGGGCGCGTCGAGGGGCCGCAGCGCGAGGCGGCCGATGGCCTGCCCGGCGGCCTCGACGTCGCGCACCATCACGGCGAGCGGGTGGCTGTCGGACACCTCGTTGTCGCGGTAGGCGCCCACCACGAGGAGGTGCGTGGTCTCGGCGTCGGTGACGAGCGTGCGGAGCAGCGTGAGCGACGACGGGTCGGCCCACTGCAGGTCGTCGAGCACCACCGTGAGCGGGTGCTCGCGGCGCGCGAACACTCGAAGAAACGCCCCGAAAACACGGTTGAAGCGCGCCTGCGCCTCGCCCGGGTCGAGGTCTTCGACGGGGCTCTGCTCGCCCAGAATGGTGGTGAGCTCGGGCACCACCTCGGCGATGACGCGGCCGTGGCCCGCGAGGGCGCGGTCGAGCGCGCGACGGAACACCTCGACGCGCGCGGGCGCCTCGGTGAGAAGCTGGCGGATGAGGTCGCGCAGGGCGTCGATGAGGGCCTGGTAGGGGAGGTCCCGGCGAAACTGGTCGAACTTGCCAGCGCAGTAGAAGCCCTGGCGCTCGGCGATGGGCCGATGCACCTCTTGAATGAGCGCCGACTTGCCGATGCCCGAGAAGCCCGCCACGAGGAGCACCTCGCGCCCGCCGTCGGCAGCACGCGCGAAGGCCTCGAGGAGCCCGCCCGTGTCGCGCTCGCGACCGTAGAGCCGCTGCGGGATCTGGAAGCGGTCGGAGACGTCGTCGGCGCCCACGGTGAAGGCCGGCGTGGCGCCCGCCTCCCACGCGGCGAGGCAGCGCTCGAGGTCGCGCAGCACGCCCCAGGCGCTCTGGTAGCGGGCCTCGGCGCGCTTGGCCATGAGCTTCAGGGTGATGGCCGCGAGGGCCTCGGGGATCGTCGCGTCGAGCTCGCGCGGCGACGGCGGCTCGATGGCGATGTGGTCGCGCACGAGCTCCATCGGGTCGGAGCTGGTGAAGGGCAGCCGCCCCGTGAGCAGTTCGAAGAGCGTCACGCCCAGGGAGTACAGGTCGCTCCGCGCGTCGATGCTGCGGTTCATGCGGCCGGTCTGCTCGGGCGACAGGTACGCGAGGGTGCCCTCGAGGCTGCCGGGGGCGGCGAGCGAGGGGCTCTCGCGCGTGAGCTGGCTCGAGATGCCAAAGTCGATGAGCTTGAGCACGCCCGTGGCGCGGTTGAGCACCACGTTGGAGGGCTTGACGTCTTTGTGAACGACGTTGGCGCGGTGCACGTCGCCGAGGGCCGCGGCGACGCCCGCCGCGAGGCGCACGCGCTCGACGAGGGTGAAATCCCGCAGCGGCAGGCGGTCGAGGGAGAGGGCGCCGAAGTCTTCGGTCACGAGGGCCAGCGAGGCGCCCGCCCGGTGCAGCGCGAGGTGCGACACGCAGCGCGGCGAGGTGATCGAGCGCCCGATGCGATACCCGAGCTGAAAGCTCGCGCGGCGCCGCGGCGACGGGAGATCCTCGCGGAGGAACTTCACCACCACCGGGAGCTCGTCGGCCAACCGGCGGCCCCGGAACAAGACCGTGCCCACGCCCTCGTGCAGAAGCTCGCCGAGCGCGTATCCCTGTAGCTCGTACTTCGCCATCGCCCTCGCGGCTTGCTACACGAACCCTACATCTCCGTCGAGCGCCACCCTACGGCGGAGCTCCGAGACGCCAGGAATTCCATCCCCGGCGCAGCGCACCGCTAAGGTAGGGCCACGGCGGGCGCACACTTCGCCCGTGGGTGCGGAGCGACGATGCAGCGGATCATGACGATCGTCTGGATGACCCAGGCGACTCTCTCCCTCGTGATGGCGGTCGCGTACTTCGCCGTCCCCGCGCGGTGGCACCGGCTGTTTCACAACGTCGACCTGCCCCGGATGCTCTCGCTCCAGGGCCCGACGGTGCCGCACGGCGTCTCGGCCGAGAGCATGCTCGTGGCCGTGTCGGTGCTCCGCAGCGACGCCGACGCCATCGTGACCGCGATGCGGCTCATGTCGGCCCCCGCGATGCTCCTCGCGTTCATGTCGTTCTACGCGGCGATGCGCGAAGACGAGGACACGCGCCGCTACATCGCCCGCACCTTCGGCCTGGTGCTCTCGGCGTGGGCCGCCACGCTCGCCTTCAAGGCCCCCATCGGCGTGGTGATCAAGCTCGGCTCGCACGTGTACCGGAGCCCCTCGGGGCCGCACACTCTCCACAACGCCAACGAGTCGAAGTTCTTCTATGTGGTGGCCCTCTTCGCGGTCATCAACTTCGCGCACGGCTTCGTGCCCGCCCACCACCGCCGCGAGCGCCCGCTCAGCGGCGTGGCCAACACGCGGCCGCAGCTCCTGTGGGTCCTGTGGTTCCTGCAGGGCACCTTCATGCTCGTGGCCGCGGCGGTCATCATGTGGACCACGCGCGGCTCGCGCCGCATCGACGTCACCCTCGTCGACGAGTCGCTCCCCCGCGTGGCCGACTGCTTCCGCGACCTGCACCTGGGCGCCTCGGGCCTGCCGTATCAGCACCTCCTCGGCGACGTGGTCGAGGCGCTGCCGCCCATGTGCGTGGCCATCGCGCTCTTCACCTTCTACGCCATGATGCCCTCGCGGCAGTGGGTGTGGCGCACCCTCGCGGGCACCTTCTCGGTGCACTTCGGCGCCCTCGTGGTGCTCTCGGGGCTCGTCTACCAGCCGGGCCTGCTGCGCCCCTGGGTGCTCCCCGTGGTGGCCATCCCCTCGCTCGTTCTCTGCGCGTGGAACCTGTACTTCTCCCTCGTCGAGCTCGAGTACTTCACCCGCGAGACCGACGGCCCCGACGGCTGGGTCGCCAACGATCTCGTGCTGGGCCCCGCCCTCCTCGCGAAGACCATTCTCAGCCGCGGCCGCCGCGCGCGAAACGCCGCGGGCATCGGCGCGCGCGGGCGCCTCGAGGTGTGGCACCCGTCCCCCGTCCGCAACGACGCCGCGCCCGGCGACAGCATGGTGCCCACGCCCCTCGCGCGCGCCGTGAGCGTGCTCCCGGCCCACGAGTTCTTCGAGTTTACCAAGAACTGCCAGGTGGTCGCGCGCTTCTCCAACGCCACGAGCGAAGACGACGCCGCCCTCGACGCCCGCGGCGTCGCCCTCGAGATCACCAACGAAGAAGACGAACGCTTCGTGATCCTCCTCTCGACGGGGGCCTACAACGAAGCGCCGCACGTCTTCGGGTACCTGCTCGCGAAGCTCGTCGCCACCTTCGGGCGCCTCGTCCCGCGCTTCATGCGCGTCGAGGCGTGGGTGCGCCGCGAGGCCGCCGTCGGGGCCCTGCGCCGCGCGCCGCCGTCGTACCTCACCCTCGCGTACCACTCGCAGACGGTGCGCTTCTGGGTGGGCAAAGACGACGTGCGCTACCTCGTGCGCTTTCGCCTCTTGCCCTGCGACCTGCCGCGCCGCGAGGCGGCCGCGCAGGCGCACGCCACGGCGGTGATGGCCGCGCTCGAAGACGAGGCCCGCGCGACCGAGGCGCGCCACGCCCGCGAGGCCCGCGACGACGAGGCCCTCGAGGCCACGCTCCGCCGCGAGCGCACCGCGAGGCGCCGCGAGGAGCGCCTCGCGCTCGACAAGCGCATCGAGGCCGTGGTGCGCGAGTGCGTCGCCCGCGCCGTGTCCATCGAGCCCGGGAGCCTCGGCCCCGGCGTCGACGAAGACGACCGCGAGCGCGCCGCCAGCGAGCGCCGCGGGAGCGACTACCTCCGCAACGAGCTGCGCCGCACCCTCGAGACGCAGCGCGCCAACGTGGGCACCGACGCCGCGCGCGCCAAGATGCTGCTGCAGGCGCAGCTCCACCGCTTCGCCAACGGCGACACCTCGCACTGGTACAACCCCGCGGTCGACTGGCGCGGCGACGAGCACCCGTGGCTCGACGTCGGCACCCTCGTGCTGCACACCGTGATGCCCGACGACGAGGCCGAGTCGCTCTGCTTCGACCTGTCGTACTGCCCCCACTCGCTGGGCATCCCCGCGGGCATGCTGCCGACGGACTTTCGCTCCCTCGGCGACACGCAGCGGCGCGTGGTGGGCCGCGTCCAGGCCGTGCGCGCCTGGATGCTCGCGGCCTTCGGCGTGCCCGGCCCCCTCAACGCCCCGAAGGACCGATGAACCCCAGCCGCTACCAGCTCCCGCAGCACGTCTCGGCCGACCGCCTCCGCGCGCGCATGCACACCCTCGCCGAGGAGCGTAAGGGCTTCGAGTGGGACATGCGCGACAACGTCGAAGACGACCCGCAGATTCGCGAAGAGGGCGTGCGGCTGCTCCCGCCGACGGTGCGCAAGCTGCCGTCGGAGTTCGACTTCCCCCTGTCGACGCAGGCCTCGCTCGTCGCCGACACGGTGCGCACCGACAGCATCTCGCTCGTGTCGCGCGTGTCGACCACGCTCTTTCCCCTGCGGTCGGAGCGCGGCTACCGGCGCCTCTTCAGCGTCATGGGCGGCACCGCCGAGACCTTCGCCCGCTGGAAGGAAGACACCGAGTTCGGCCGCCAGCGCATGACGGGCGTGAACCCCATGCACATCGAGCGGGCCACCGCGGAGCGCCTCACCAACGAGAAGCTCCGCGACGCGGCGATGTACGTGCTCAACAACCGGTACAGCACCGAGCGCCACACGTGGCACCTCGACGACGCGTTCCGATCGGGCCGCCTCTTCATGACCGAATACGCCGCCCTGTGGGACCCGCGCATTCAAGAGTGCGCCCTCCGCGGGGCCTTTCTCGCGGCGCCCACGTGCGTCTTCTGGAGCGACGACACCGGCGCCCTCGTGCCCCTCGCGATCCAGCTTAAACCGCAGGGCATCGCGCAGCGCAACCCGGTGTTCACCCCGCTCCACGAGTTCGCCGACTGGATGATGGCGCGCGCCCACGCACAGTCGGCCGACGCGCACTTCCACGAGTCGCCGTATCACCTCCTCGAGACGCACCTCGTGAACGGGGTCATCGCGATGGCGATGCACCGCGAGCTGCACCCCGACCACCCCCTGCGGCAGCTCCTCGCGCCGCACTACGACTACACCCTGGCCATCAACAAGATGGCCGACAGCAACCTTTTGCGCCCCAACGGCTCCATCGACAACGGCCTCACGGGGCGCGTGCGCGGCGCACTGCGGGCCGCGCAGCTCTTCTACAGCGGGTGGAAGTGGCACGAGCGCACCCTCGAGTGCGACCTCGCGCACCGCGGCGTCGACAACCCCGAGACCCTCCCCGAGTACTACTACCGCGAAGACGCCACGCGGGTGAACGTGGCCATTCGCTCGTACGTCGGCGCCATTCTCAAGCTCTGGTACCGCAGCGACCTCGACGTGGCCGGCGACCTCGAGCTGCAGGCCTTTCTCCACGCCGTGAGCGCCGACGACCAGGGCGCCGTGCCGGGCTTTCCGCGCAGGGTCTCGCGCGTCGAAGAGCTCTGCCAGCTCACCGCCGAAATGATCTTCCGCGCAGGCCCGCAGCACGCCGCCGTGAACAACGGCCAGTTCGACGCCTACGGGTGGATCCTCGGCACGCCGGGCACCGTCGCCGCCCCGCTCCCCGACGCGGCCTGGGAGGTCGGCACCCCCGAGGCGCCGCCCGTGTTCAGCGAGTCGGCGCTGTGGGCCGCGATGCCCAACCCCGAGCCCGCCCTCGCGCAGATGAGCATGGTGTGGATCCTCTCGCGCCCCACGCGCCGCTCGCTCCTGCACGCGGGCGACTCGCCGGCGTTTCACCCGACGCTCTGCTTCGAAGCCGACGACATCATCGGCGCCTTCCGCCGACGCCTCAACGGCATCTCCGAGTCGATTCAGAAGCGCAACGAGCGCATCCAGCGGCCCTACCGCTACCTCGACCCGCTCAACATCTCGCGCAGCACCGACATCTGAGCGACGCTACGCGCGCCGCCGCACGCGGGCCTTGAGCCCGTACGGCATGCGCGTGGCGAAGTAGAAGCTCTGCCCCGCGTCGTAGGGCTGCCCCGCGCCGCACTCGACGTCGTAGGCGCCCGCCAGCGCGGCGAGCACGTGCTTGAGCAGAAACACGATGTAGTGCGCCCCGAGGCACACGCGCGGCCCGAGGCCCATGGGAAAAAAATGGCTCCCGCCGCTGTAGGGCTGGTCGGCGCGGAGGTCCTTCGTCCACCGGTCGGGGCGGAAGCTCTCGGGCGCCGCCCAGAAGCTCGACGCGCGCTGCAGGTGCCAGTTGGTGATGTAGATCTTGGTGTTGCCCGGCAGCACGCTGCCGCCCAGCGTGACGGGCTTCGCGGGCAGCACGCGGCGGCCCCACACGGCCACGGCGGGCAGGCAGCGCATGGCCTCGCGCAGCGTCTGGTCGAGCACCTCGCACGCGTCGATGTCGGCGCCCTCGGTGAGCCCCGCCACGGCGTCGGCGAGGCGCTGCCCCGAGGCGCCGTTGTGCGTGAGGAGGTACAGCGCGCTCACCAGCGTCGAGGGGCCCGAGAAGTCGCCGCCGAACCAGGTGTTGCCGAGCTCCGCGGCGAGGTCGCGGTCGCTGAGCTTCGTCCCCTCGCGCACGGTCACCGCGAGGAGGTCGCGCGCCTCGGGCCGCGGCCGCGCCCGCTCCTCGGCGATGCGCCGCATGAACATCGCGAGCCACCGCTCGCGCGCCTCGACGCCGTCGGGCGGCAGCTCGGCCGCCAGCGTGCCCATCTGCAGCATGCGCGCGCTGCCGTAGTTGGCGAGCACGGTGAAGTTGTCATAGTCGTTGGGCGACAGCTTCGCCCCCACGACGCCCACCGCGAAGCAGTCGAACAACAGACGCTGCGCCGCGGGCAGAATGTCGACGCGCGCGTCGCGGGTCTTCGCCGCGAGCCGGTCGGCCCACTCGATCGTGAGGGCCCGCACCGAGGGCGCCTGCGCGCGCAGCCACGCCGAGGCGAACTCGCGCGAGAGCGGCGTCGCGCGGCGCGAGGCGAGCCACTCGTCGCCGTTGTTCACGTTGGGCGTCGAGCGCGTGAGCACGGGGATGAGCTCCGGGGCCGGCCCGTCTTTGTAGAAGTGCTCGCGGCGCGAGCGCATCACCTGCTCGATGAGCGCCGGGTCGTTGAGCGCCACGGTGGGCTCGCCGAAGGTCCAGAACACGGTCATTCCACCGTATTTCGCGAAGCTCGCGATCACCTCCCAGGGGCGCTGCGTCTTGAACAGAAACGCCCCCGCGTTGCCGAGCGGATACCACGGCGTGGGGCCGCGCATGCCGCCGAAGGGTCGCAGGGTGTCGGCGTGAATCGTCTCGAACAGCCAGTTCAACATGCGCGGTCTTCGGGCCTACTCGTGGCGGCGCTGGCACAGCGGCGCGGTGGGGCACGACGCGCAGATGCCCTCGTCGACCGACCACGTCTCGTGGCAGATGCGAAGGCCCCCGGGCGTCTGTCGCATACGAAGAAAATACCTGCCCTCGAGGCGCGGGCACCCGATGTCGGCGTTGCGGTCGTGGCGCAGCTCGGAGGCCCACGCGCGCACCTTCAACACCGGCCCCGACGCGCCGGGCACGGCCCTGCACGCGGCGGGCACGGCCTCGGCCTCGGGCGCCTCGCGCGCCCAGTCGCTGCGCCCCCGATCGATCGAGAACGACCCGCCGTCGCCCATGATGCGCGCGACGTCGCGGGCCATCGCGGCGAAGTCCGGCGGCTGCCGCACGGTGCCGTGATACTTCAGCGACGTGGCGTAGAGCGCGTCGAAGGCGTCGGCCCCGCCGATGGCGCGGCGCGCGCGCTCCCACCGGGTGACGAAGTCCGAGAGGTCGGCGTTGTCGGCGAGGCGCTGCGAGCCCTCCGTCGAGGCCGCCGGGTGCACGCTCGCGGCGTGCGCGGGCGCAACCGCGGGGGCCGCCGAGCGGCGCGCGTCGAGGGCCACGAGC
>CAISKJ010000676.1 GCA_903885885.1 uncultured delta proteobacterium | reverse complement strand
GGTGGTCGCTGAGCGCGTGTCAGCTGACAACGGCGCCGGTGGTGGCCTCCGGCGGTGCGAACCCGGCGGAGGCGCGCGTGTCGTGCTCGGGCGACGGGTTGACGGAGACGGTGGGTCGCGTGTACTGGGCCGCGTCGCAGTATCGCGACTACGCGGGCACCGCGGGGTACGTGCGCGGGTGCATCAACGAGTGCGCCGAGCAGGCGTCGCTGCCGGTGTCACGGCAGTGCACTACGGCGATGGGGCAATGCCTCGTGCAGAGCTCGCGCTTTGGCGCCATTCAGTGCTGCGCACCGGGGCAGTTGATTTGCGGAGCGTCGTGCGTCGATCTGCAAACAGACGTGTCGAACTGTGGCGCATGCGGACGGGCGTGCGCGTCGTGGCAGTCGTGCGCGGGTGGTGCATGCACGCCATTGCAGCGCAGTTGTGGGGTGGCGGGCACGGCGGGCTGCGGCATGGTCACCTTCACCGGTGGCACCTTCACGCAGGGCGAGGTGGGGACCTACAATGCAACGCCGCTGATGACGAGCACCGTCGGGAGCTTCGCCCTGGACGCGTACGAGGTCACGGTGGCACGTTTCCGCATGTTCTGGTCGGCTCGCAGCACCAGCGCTGCCCCCGCGGTGCTTCGCGCGCGCCCCATCGCGTATCGCGGCAACCCTCCGATCGTGTGGGGGCCGGCGGCGCAAGCTCCAATACCGCTCGACGGCTACTACAACTGGTCGGCGACGGACGCGACGGTGACGGCACACCCGATGAACGGTGTTGATTACTGGCTCTCGCAGGAGTTCTGCGTGTGGGACGGTGGTCGACTGCCGACGGAGGCGGAGTGGGAGTACGCGGCGCGTGGAAGCGCGGTCGGCGGCCTGGTGGCGGGCCGCACATACCCCTGGGGCAACACCGAGCCAGTCTGGAACGCCAACGACCGTGTGGCGTACGGTGAATACGTTGGGCAAGACCGTCGGCAGACGCGTCGTGTAGGGAGCTTCGCAGCGACGGCGGGCCTCTTCGACGTGGCTGGCAACGTCTTCGAGTGGACTGCTGACAACTACGGCGTCTACCCATCGTGCAGAATGACAAGCACAAATCCCCTCTGCAACAGCAGTGCTACCGGCGACCATGTGGTTCGCGGTGGGGCGTGGAACGAAGATGACGTGGGCTGGCTGCGCGCCGCGGCGCGCCGCGCCTATCCGGCGGGCTTCGTCCCACCACCCGAGATGGGCTTCCGGTGCGCTCGCGAGGTGCCATAGGCCCGGGCGAGTGAACGCAGCCCCTGGCGACTTGCGGCATCGCTACTCGTGCACCCGGGCTTCCCTTCTCGTGTGCCGAGGAACTCGATGCTGGGGCTCCAAAACGCTGCGCGTGATTGTCGGCCTACCTCCACTGTCACAGGTCCAAGCGTGCGCCCACGTGTGCGGCGTTGACGGCGGGGTCGAGCTGGCCCAGCAGCGTGGCGACGTTGTCGCAGCGGGCGACGCGCGCGCGGTCGTCACGACCCCTCGTCAAACCGGAGGATGTGATGCCCCGCGGCATCGTCTGCGGCGGCAAGAATGGCGCGGTGCTGTGGGAGAGAACGGTTGCGAGTCTTTTGATGGGGGGGCGTCATGGCGGCCCCGCGCTCGCTCAACGCTCCCGCGGCTGCACGCTCCGCGCGACCGCGACGCGCAAAACGGCGCTCCCCGCGCGGTCTACGCGGCGCGCCGGGCGCGCGCGGCGCGCCGGGCGTGGATCTCGGCGGCGGCGACGTTCGATCCCATCCCCGCGTCAACGCAGCGCGCGACCGTGAGCACGAAGGCTGCGGGCCACGCGGCGTCGCTGATCTCCGCGGCGTGCTTCACGAGGCTGTTGATCGCGTGGAGCGCGTGGCGCGCCTCACGGATGTGCGTCGCCCACCCTTCGAGCACCCAACGATCGGTGCCCGTGTAGGTGGCCGAGAGGGCCGCGAGCACGGCGTCGAAGGTGGGGGTCTTCGAGGCGTTGTCGTTCTTCGCAGCGGTGGTCATCGTCGTCGTCTTTC
>CAISKJ010000675.1 GCA_903885885.1 uncultured delta proteobacterium | reverse complement strand
CGGGCCAGACCTGCTGCGGCGGCGCCTGCGTCGACCCGCAGTCGAACACCGCGCACTGCGGCCGCTGCGACGCGCGCTGCGCGGTACCGAACGCCACGCCCGCGTGCATGAACGGCAACTGCGCCGTCGGCGCCTGCACGGGCACCTTCTCCAACTGCGACGACGACCCCGCCAACGGCTGCGAGACGAGCACGCTCACCGACGTGCGCCACTGCGGCGCCTGCCGCGCCGCCTGCGCGCCGCGCGCGAACAGCGCCGTCGAGTGCGCGGGCGGCGAGTGCCGCGTGGGCGCCTGCAACGCGGGCTTCGGCGACTGCGACGCCAACGCGACCAACGGCTGCGAGACCGGCCTCACGACGAGCACCAGCCACTGCAACGCCTGCGGCGCCGCGTGCGCCCCGAGCAACGCGACGGGCCGCTGCGACGCGGGGCGCTGCGCCATCGCAACGTGCGCGGCGGGCTTCGCCGACTGCGACATGAGCGCGGCCAACGGATGCGAGACCGACACGCGCACCACCACCGCGAGCTGCGGCGCGTGCGGGGTCGCGTGCGCGTTCGCCAACGCGGCGGCGTCGTGCGCCGACAGCGCGTGCCGGCTCGGCGCGCGCGTCGACGGCTACGGCAACTGCGACGCGGTCGCTTCGAACGGCTGCGAGGTCGACGTGCGCTCCACCGCCGCGCACTGCGGCCCGTGCGGCGCGACCTGCGCGCCCGCCAACGCGACGGGGGCGTGCGGCGCCGGCGTGTGCGGCATCGCCGCGTTCGACACGGGCTACGGCGACTGCGACGCGAGCGCGGCCAACGGCTGCGAGACCGACCTGCGCACGAGCGCCGCGCACTGCGGCGTGTGCGGTCGCGTGTGCGCCGTCGGGCAGTCGTGCGCGAGCGGCACCTGCGCGGCGCTCGCGAGCTGCGCAGCCATTCACGCAGCCGCGCCGAGCGCCCCGAGCGGCACCTACGCCATCGACCCCGACGGGCCCGCCGGCGCCGCGGCGCCCTTCAACGCCTACTGCGACATGGCCTCCGACGGCGGCGGCTGGACGCTCATCATGATGGCCGCGTCGTCGCCCGTTGGCACCTTCGGCTACGACGCCTCCGCGTGGACCGACACCGCCGTGCTCAACCCCACGGTGACCGACCCCACGATGAACGTCTCGGTCAAGAGCTCCGCGTTCAACGCGCTGCCCTTCGCGGCCGTGCGCATGTGCCTCGGCACGCTCACGGCGTGCCTCAACGAGACCGTCGCCGCGACGTCGGCGCGGGCGCTCTTCGCCGGGGCCGAGCGCCTCGGCGGCCGCGCGCTGAGCGACTTTCGCACCTGGGGTTACGCGGGCACGCTCGGGTGCAACCGCTTCGGCTTCAACGTGTTCGACATCGGCGGCGGGGCCGCCCGCGGCCGCTACGGCGTCCTCTTGAACAACGAGAGCGTGTGCGAGGGCTCCGTCGACGGCGGCCGCGGCTTCGGGTGCCGCGGCTACTACGGCGCGCAGATCTCCGCGGGGCAGGGCGACGGCATCGTGGCGCTCTCGCACGAGCGCGGCTGGATCTTCGCGCGCTGACCCCCACCGGGTGGCGGCCCGCCACCCCTCCGCCACCCCCCGCCACCCCCGAACCGCCACCCCGTGAATTTCAAAACGCCTTCTTGGAAGGTGTTTCGCGCGGCGGCACGCGCCTCGCTCTAGAGCACTCCGGCACGCGACGGAGCACCCTCGCTCCCTCGGCGATGCCGGAGATCATCGACCATGGAAACGCACGACCCCAACCGTTCGAACACGCCCGCCCAGGGCACGCGGCAGTCCCCGAAGGTCGTCTACGCGATCACCGAGCGCGAGAACGCCAAGTCCATCTGGACGCGCATCGGAAGCGCGTACACCACCCGCGACGGCTCCCTCACCGTGCGCCTCGAGGCGCTCCCGGTGAACGGCGTGCTGCAGGTGCGCGAGCCCGACGAGCGCCGCGACGCCCCGACGGGAGGTGCGCGATGAAGGCCCTCGCGCTGCTCGCGGCCCTGTGCGCGCTGGCCCTCACACCCCTCGCGCACGCCGACCCGCCCGCGCGCCCGAGCGCCCCCGCGGCCTCGCACGCTGCCACTCCGCCCGAGGCCTCCGCCGACGGCGTGGTGAACGTGAACACCGCCGCGCCCGACGAGCTCGAGCGCGTGCCCGGCATCGGCCCCGCGCGCGCCGACGCCATCGTGCGCCTCCGCGAGCGCGTCACGCGCTTCCGCCACGTCGAAGACCTCGTGCGCGTGCGGGGCATCGGGCGCGCCACCCTGCGCTCCATGCGCCCGTACCTCACCCTCGACGGCCCCACCACGCTCGTCGAGCGCCCCGGCCGCCGCCGCGCCAGCGAGTGACGGGCTCAGCCCTCGTCGAGGCACTCCATGAGCGCGCGAATCTCCGCGCGCCGGAGCTTCATCCCCACGCGGTTCACCACCAGAACGGCGCTCACCTCGCACACCGTCTCGCGCACGGTGAGCCCGTTCTGCCGCAGCGTCTCGCCCGTCTCGACGAGGTCGACGATGACGTCCGAGAGCCCCACGAGCGGCGCCGTCTCGACCGATCCCTGCACGTAGATCACCTCGACGTCGACGCCCCGCGCTGCATAGTGGGCCGTGGCGATGCGCGGATACTTCGTGGCGACGCGGAGCGCGTGCCCCGGCGTCGCCTCTCCGCCGCCCGCGGGGGCCGCCACGGCCATGCGACAGCGGCCGAGGTTGAGGTCGAGCGGTACATACAAGTCGCTCCCCCGCTCGAGGAGCACGTCGCGGCCCACGATGCCCGCGTCGGCGGCGCCGTGCTCCACGTAGGTGGGCACGTCGTCGGGCTTGAGCAGCAAGAAGCGCACGGCCACGGACCCCATCACGGCGTCGCGCTGCAGCCGTCGATCG
>CAISKJ010000674.1 GCA_903885885.1 uncultured delta proteobacterium | reverse complement strand
TCGGAGGCGGGACCCAGCGTGCCGCACGACCATGAGCCCGCGCTGCCGTCGGTGGTCGACACGCAGTAACGCTTCGGGTTCGTGGTGCCCGCGCCGTACCCGAGCAGAAGCATGTTGGGCTGCACGACACACGCGCCCGCAACGCAGCGCTCCCCCGCTCCGCAGGCGGCCGCGCTCGTGCCTTGACCATCGGCGTCGCAGACGCTCCGTGCGGTCGCGTCGACGCAAGCGACCGAGGCCCCGGGAGCGCACGCGAAGGGGCGACACGCCCCCGCCACGGCGTTGCATCCGCTGCCAGCGGCGCATGCGGTCGGGGCGCCGAAGGCGAGACCGTCGAGGTTGCAGGTCTGCACGGAG
Organism: uncultured delta proteobacterium; assembly: GCA_903885885.1. Lineage (GTDB taxonomy): Bacteria > Myxococcota_A > Polyangia > Polyangiales > CAISKJ01. The sequence goes on along the minus strand of CAISKJ010000674.1, from coordinate 7,901 downwards.
GTCGGGCCCGCGCAGCGGGTTACGCCTGCGACACAGGTCTGCGGTACGCACGCGCCGCCGCTGCACGATTGCCCCGCGGCACACGGCGCCAGTGTGTACCCCAGGCCGTCGGCGTCGCACACCTCGGCGTCGCGCGTGCTGCCCGCGGCGCACCGTCGCGCGCCGGCCGCGCAGACCACTGCACGACAGACACCCGCGCGACAGAGCTGCGCCGAGGCGCAGGCCGTCACGTCGTAGCCGCTGCCGTGCGCGTTGCACACCTCGCGGCGCCCGTCGCTCGCACAACGCCCCGCGCCCGGCGTGCATACACGCGTCAGGCAGCGCCCGTCGGTCGCGCAGTACTCCATGCCTGCAACGCACTCGGTGTCGCTCGCACAGCCCATGAGCGCGACGTCTGCCGCGTCGGCGGCAACGACGTCGCCCCTCGCGGCGTCGGTCGTGGCGGCGTCGGTCGTGGCGGCGTCGGTCGTGGCGGCGTCGGTCGTGGCGGCGTCCGAGCTTGCGTCCTCCGCCATCGATGAATCCGACGGGGTCATCGCATCGTTCGGAGCGGCGTCCGAGGGGCTTGTGTCCTTCGCGGCATCGACGAGGGGTGCATCGACCGTTGAGACATCGAGCGCAGACGCGTCGCTCTGGGTACCGTCGCTGGATGGAACATCACCGGGGGACGCGTCCTGCGTCACGGTGCCATCGCTCGACGAGCCACAGGCGGCGAACGCGCCGCCGAACAAGAGTACGGCGCAGACGACGTTCCGTCCGCTCTGCGTCGCAGGGCGCCGCGCGCAGTCTTCGCGCCTCGGTGCCCCTTCGCGATCATGTGGTGGAGACTGTTCGATCATGAGGAACTCCCTTTCGAGGGGGCCCCTTGTGCGCGAAGTCCGCGATCCTTCTCGGATTGCGCCTGCCACCCCGGCGCCTACGGCGCGGCGCCCGCGATCGCTGCGCGGTGCATGCTCGCCGGCCAGCGCCGCAGAAACACCTCCGCACGCGCATCGGCCTCAGCGCCCCGGTGCAGCCCTCGCAACGCCTGAATCGTAAGCGCCTCACGCTCCTCGACGAGCGCGCCCTCGCGAAACCGACGCCCGTGCTCGCGCGCCGCTGCGATGGCGCCCGCGAAATCGCCGCGTACCAACGCCGCGCTGCACCGATCGATCAGCGCGCGCTCCGCGGCCTGGCTCCCCATCGACGCACCCTCGTCGTCGCGGACGCGCGCGGCGGGCAGTACCCTCTCAACGTCGCCCGGTGCGCCCGCGTCGGCGCGGGCAATGGCGCCCGCATCGGCACCGCGCACGCGCACTTCACTGGGCGCCGAGCGCTCGACGACGCGCTCGACGAACACCCGCTCGCGCACCGGCCACCACGCCCGCGTCGCCGCGCCGCCTACGATCGCCCCGAACACCGCCCCGATGAGCGCGCTGCGCGGCGAGAGGGCGACGCGCCGCGGGGCGCGTGCGGCCGATCCGCCATGATTCGATTCGCCCCCGTGACCGCCATTGCTCAGGCGAGCCTCGGTCGCCGCGCGGATCGCCGCAACGACCTCCGCGTCGGGCTCGGGCCGCGCGCGCTCGCGGTCGAGGAGGGCGCGCACCTCCGGCGGGATCTCGTCGTCGGAACCCGTTGCGCCGCTCATCGTCGGCCCCCGGAGCGCAGACGGGTGACTGCGGCGACGAAGTCGGCGCGCGCGAGCCGCAGTCGCGTGTAGCCTGTATTCAAGGGAATCCCGAGCGACGCCGTGATGTCCGGCATGGTCATTCCCTCGATCTCGGCGGCCACGAACACCACCCGTCGATCGTCGTCGAGCGCATCGAGGCCTGCGAGCACGAGCGCGCGGTCTTGCGCGGCGGCCACCATGTCGTCGGGGGCTTCGCCGTGGTGCGCGAAGCCGTCGTCGAGGGTGTCCATCAGTCCCGTGCGCTCTCTTCGTACGTCGGCCCGGCGGCGGTGGTTGGCGGCCACGCGCGCCGCGAAGGCCATCAGCCACGGGCGCAGGGGGCGCTCGGGATCGTACTCCATCCACCGCCCGTGCACGGCCACGAGCGTCTCCTGGGTCATGTCGGCAAGGTCGCGCTCGGCCACGCCGAGGCGTCGTAGCTGCACGTGCAGCCACGCAATGTGGGGCTCCACACGCCCCCAGAAGATCTCACCCGTTGCGATGGCCCACGCTCCGTTTTGGTCGAACGCGCGTTGCTTGTGTGCGCTCGCTGCGATCCGTCACAAAAATCGTACGACCGCTGCGAGTCCCACGCTGGCCTGCACCCACTCGGCCTCCCACACGCGTTGCCCGTCGAGCACCACCGTTGCGCGAAGCACGGGCGCGGTGACGTCGACGCGTGCGCGAAGCGCGAAGCGACGCGTGAGGGAGAGGTCGATCGCGCCCCGAACTCCCACGCTCACAGGCCAGGAGGCATCGCTCCGCGGAAGGTCGACGCCGACGCCCGCCCCGGCGAGACGACCGACCGTTCCGAGCGCGCACGCGAAGCCCGTCACACGCGCCTCGGGGCCCGACGAGCGCCAGCACAGCGCGAGCTCGCCTTGTGCGAGCCATGTGTTTGCAGTGGCCCCCGAAGTGGGGGGCGCGACGCTCACCGGGAGGTCGACGCGCGCGCCCACGGAGAGCGCGATGTGGTCTACAGAGAAGCCTCCCTCGAGGGCGAGCCCCACGTCGCCGCCGGGGCTGAAGCCCAGGGTCGCAACGGGGCCCAAGGAGAGCCACGCGTGCCGAGGTGACGACGTGGGCGCTGTCGGTACGCGGACGGCCACCGCTTCGATGGGACGTGGCGGCGGAGGCGGAGGCGGCGGAGGCGGCGCGACCTGCAAGGGGAGCGATGGCGGGGCTAGTGGAGGGGCCTCGTGCGCGGCGTTGCGCGCTGCGTCGAGGGCGAGGCTCACGGTGAGCGCGGCCGTAGCGACGACATCGGCGCAGTCGCTCCTGGCGCTGGAGACCTCACGGGTGCCTACGAGGGTGCCGTCCGCGCGGCTCCAGCCGATGAGGGCGCGCAGTCCGCGACCCACACGAAGCACGGAGACCGACACACGATCGGCGTTGGTCGTGTCGGCGGTGAACGGATCGCGCCCGATGCGCGCGGCGATGGCCTCGCGCAGCGCGACCTCGTCGGGGCACCGCGCAACGCCGGGGCCTCGGGTGTACACGAGCGCGATGCCCGTGCGCGGCTGTGCAACCACGGCGAGCGGCATCAACACGAACGAAACTGCGAAGAGGAGACGCAACGGGCGCGGACGCTATCACCGGCGCAAGAGAAGGTGCATCTCCCAGGGGGCGCCGGCGACCGCACGAAAGGCGACGATGTCGAGCATCCCGTCAGCATCAAAGTCGGTCACGGTCCCGATGCGCGTGCCTGGGGTGGCCGGGGTGACACATCCCAGCGACGCGGTGGTCGACCCCTGAAGACGATACGCGCCGAGCTCGTAGGCGTCGTCGGCGGTGCTTCGAAGGTGCGGCATGAGCTCCGTGACGCCGTCCCCGTCGAGGTCGACGGCGCTGAGGCCCCAGGGGTTCTGCACGTCGGTGAGAAAGGGCGCGCGCGACGTGAGTGCGCCGCCGTCACCAAAGCGCAGAAGCTCGTAGTCGTAGGGGTTTTGAACGACGAGCGCGGGGCGACCCTCCACCGTCAACGCGACGAGCGCGCGCACGTTGTCGACGCCGCTGCGCAGCGACGCGACGCAACGCCCCGCCGCGAGGTGCCCGCGGCCGTCGCCTCGGCGAAGCAGTAGGCACCCGTCGTCCTGCCGACGCGTCAGCACGTCGAGGTGGCCATCGCCGTCGGCGTCGAGGGCGGCGAGCTCGAGCGGGTTTCCGCTCTCGGGCGAGAGCGTGATCTCGAGCGGCTGTCGGTCGGGCTGCCCGCGCATCACCGCGAGGTGCGTCGCGCGGGGCGCGCCGCGCGACTGTACGGGTGCCACCACGTCGACGAGACCGTCTTCGTCAAAGTCACCCCACGCGATCTGACCGCCGATGCGCCCCACGGGCCACACTTCGGGGGCGTCGAGCGATGCATCGGGGGTGCCCCAGAACACATGAAACGTCGCGTCGACCTGGTCCACCGTCACGATGTCGGTGCGCCCGTCGCGATCGAGGTCGAAGGCGAAGAATCCGATCGACTCGCGCCCGACCGTGACCGTGCGATCCTCCCATCGGGTGCCGATGCACCGGCCGCCGCACGCGCCCGTCGGGCAGCTCGCGCCGCGCGCGCAGGCCCGCTCGGCGCCGCACGCAACGCCGCAAGCGCCGCAGTGCCGCGGGTCGTTGCGCGGGTCGACGCACACGCGCGCCGCTGCGTCGCCACAGGCGAGGCGCCCGACGCCGCACGCGCGGTTGGCGCCCAGGTCGATCTCGGCCGAGCACCCGAGCACGCACGCGAGCGCGACCCCCAGAGACGCGATCTGCCTCACCGTATGCCCTCCGCCGCGCCTCAATAGGCGCGCCCCGTGACCTCGCTCACGCCCCGCCGCGCGAGCTCATCGACGCGCTCATTCTCGGCGTTGCCCGAGTGCCCCTTCACCCATCGCCACTCCACCGTGTGCTGCGCCATCACCGCCTCGAGGCGCTGCCAGAGGTCGGCGTTCTTCACCGGCTGCTTGCTCGACGTGCGCCAGCCGTTGCGCTTCCACCCGTGAATCCACTGGGTGATGCCGTCTTTCACGTACACCGAGTCGGTGGTGATGCGCGCCGTCACGGGCTTCTTCAGCGCCTCGAAGGCGCGAATGGCCGCCATGAGCTCCATGCGGTTGTTGGTCGTGTCGGCCTCGCCGCCCCACAGCTCGCGCTCCTTGCCGTTCCACCGCAGCAGGGCGCCCCAGCCGCCGGGCCCGGGGTTGCCCGAGCACGCACCGTCCGTGAAGATCTCGACCACGTCGCTCATGCGTCACGTCGATATCACGCGCCCGCGCGCCTCGTCGCGGGCGTAACGCGACGCGCCCCCGCTCACGCGTCCTCGACCTCCGCCGACGCGTTGCGGAGCGCGAGCTTGCCGACGCGACAGAGGTCCTTCCAACCGCAGTGCGCGCAGTCCTGCGACGGCCCGCGCATGCCCCGGGCGAGCTCGCCCGCGAGGCGCTCGAGCGTCGCCGCGACGTGCCCCGCGTTGAACACGCCCGGCAGCGTCACGAGCTCGCCCGCCGCGGGCACCGCGAGGTGTCGCCCCGCCACGCGCTCGCCGGTGAGCCGCTCCACCGCGAGCCCGTACGCGTCGAGCTGCGGGCGGTAGTACGCCGCCCACCGCGCGAGGTCGTCGCGCTTCAACGGGTGCGTCTTCAGGTCGATGACGTGCAACCCGTCGGGCGCGCGCACCACGAGGTCGATCACGCCGCGCAGCGTGGTGCCCCCGAGGTCGATCGCGAAGGGCACCTCACGCATCGGCTCCTCGACGGCCCCCAGCGCCGCCGCCGCCGCCCGCAGACTCGCGAGCGTCGCGACGATGAGCGCCGCCATCGCGTCGCGGTGCTCGACCTCGCCGCACACGTCGAGCACGCGCCGCGCGAGCGCGAGGTCTTCGCCCGGCGCAGGGCTCGCGAGGAGCTTCGCGCGCTCCACCGCCGCGTGCACGAGGGTGCCGACGCGTGAAGGCGCCAGGGCGTCGCCCACGGCGAGGCGCGCCGCGCGGGCGTCGGGGAGGGGAGCCATCTCGATCGCAACACCGGTCCTGCGCGCGAGCTCGTGGCGCTCGCCCCGGGCGAAGCGCGCGAGGCGCGGGACCTCGTGGCAGTCGGCCACCTGACACAGCTCCGACGGGGACACCCGTGCGAGGCGCGGCGTCGACGCAGGGAGCGGCGCGGCGGCCACCGGCGCGTCGGCACCCTCGGCGAGCGCGCGCCACGCCGACAGGTCGTGCGTCGTCGTCGTGTCGTCGTCGGCCTCGTCGTCGTCGGTGGGCGGCGTCGCGACGATCACCCGGGCGCGCTGCCCGAGCCACTCGGTCTCGCCACCGGGCGGCGTCGCGGGCGACGGAGGCCGCACGTGCGCGGTGATCAACGACCGCAGGTACACCGTGGTGCCGCTCTTGGCCTCCTCGGGCCACAGGAGCACGAGGTGGTCGCGGGCCCGCGTGACGGCCACGTACAGGAGCCGCAGCCACTCCTGACGCAGGCGCTTCTCGCCGTCGAAGAGGCCGCGAAAGTCGTCTCTCCACCGCTCGACGCCGACGTCGGGCACGAAGTGAACGCCGCTCTCGGCGAGGCCGTCGGGGCCCAGCATGACGGAGGCGTCTTCGGGCCGCCGCACCTCGACGCGCGGCAATCGCACCTCGAGCTTTCGATCGAGCGCGTCGAGCACCACGATGGGGTACTCCATGCCCTTCGAAGCGTGCAGCGTGACGAGCTTCACGCTGTCGGGCGCGTCGTCGGCGGCGAGCGGCTGCCACGGGTCGTCGCGCTCCGCGCGCTCGAGCGCGAGGAGGTAGTTCTCGAGCGTGACGCCCGTCGCGCCCGCGAGCGCGAGGCCCACGTCGCCGCGCCCGGCGAGCCCCTGCGCGATCACGCACAGCGCCGCGAGGTTGGCCCGCACCTGCGCCGCGCCCGCTTCGTCGAGCCGCATCGCGAGGCGGTCGGCGAGGCCCACCCGCTCGAACACGCGCTCGACGGCCTCGGGCAGCGGAAGCTGTCGCAGCGCCTCGCGCCCCGTGGCCAGATCGTCGCGGCAGCGGACGAGCGCGCGCACCTCGAAATCACTCAGCGGAAGGGTCGCGGGCTCGCTCGCGTGCAGCTCGAGCGCGCGCCGCGGAGAGCCGCTCACGCGCGTGAGGGTGAGCCGCACCATGGTGCGCTGCGAGATGCCGTAGAGCTCGGAGAGCAGCACCGCCGCCGCCGCGCTCCGGTCGCGCGGCGAGGCCAGCATGCGCAGCCACGCGCGGGCGATCTGCACCTCGAGCGTTTCGAAGAGACCGCGCGCGGCGATCACCGACGACACGCCGCGCGCGCGCAGCGCCTCGGCCCACCGGGCCAGCCCCTCGTGCGTGTACGCGAGCACCGCCACGTCGCCGTACCGCGCCGGCCGCGGGCCCTCGAGCGCGCGGTCGAACACCGGCGTCGCCCCCGTGACGAGCTCGACGATGCGCGACGCGCCCGCGTCGACTTTGGCGGCGGCCTTGTTGGCGTGCATCACCACGTCGAGCGACGCCGACTGCTTGGGGCACAGCCCCCGCGAGTACACGTTGTCGGCGGTGAGGCCCTCGAAGCGCAGCCCGTTGGGCTCCATGAGCGCGACGAAGAGCTTGTTCGCAAACTCGACGAGCTCGGGCCGCGAGCGCCGCGATCGATCGAGCGTCTCGAGCGGCGTCTCTTCGCGCTTGGAGCGCTCGACGAGCGCCGCGAAGAGCGTCGAGTCAGCCGTCCGAAAGCCGTAGATGCCCTGCTTGAGGTCGCCGACGTAGCGCACCTCGGCGCCCGCCTCGCGCAGCGCTTCGAAGAGCCGAAACTGCAGCGGCGAGGTGTCTTGAAACTCGTCGACGACCACGAAGGGCATCGAGCGCGCGATGAGCTCCGCGTAGGCCTCGCGCCCCTGCGATCCACCCGTGATCAGCGCGAGCGCGAGGAGCTGCATGTCCTCGAAGTCGACCGCGCCCATGCGCTCCTTCTCTTCGCGGTACCGGTCGAGCACGCGGGCCGCGAGCGAGAACACGCCGCGCACGCCCTCGTCGAGCCGTCGGCGCAGCGCGGGGTGCCCCTCCGCCGACGCCCGCGCTGCGACGAGCAGCCCACCGACGTCTTTGTCGAGCGTCTTGGTGACCTTGCAGCCCGCCACGCGCAGCGCCGTGTCAAAGGGCGAGAGCGCCTTCTCCGACCGCAGCGCGCGCAGCGTCTCGTAGAAGCCCGCGTCGCCCTTGAGCTTCGGCTCGGGGTGCTTGTCGAGGTAGGCGTAGGCCGCGGCGAGGCCCTCGCGCAGCGCC
>CAISKJ010000673.1 GCA_903885885.1 uncultured delta proteobacterium | reverse complement strand
CGCGGCCGTGCTGCGCGCGGCGCAGGCGGCTCAGCGCGCGCAGCGGCGCCTCGTCGGGCGCGACGGTCATTGCACCGCGGCGTCGAGGGAGGTGCGCCGCACGTTGGCGAGCTCGAGGCGCACGCCGTCGAGGCGCGCGCGGAGGAGCTGCGCGCCGAAGAGGTTGGCCCCGCGGAGGTCGGCGCGCGTGAGGTCGGCGCCCTCGAAGTTGCCTTCGAAGAGGTCGGCGCGGAGCATCACCGCGTCGACGAGCGAGGCCTCTTGAAAGCGCGCCTTGCGGGCGGTGCAGCCCGTGAGGTTGGCGCCGACGAGGGTGGCGCCGGTGAAGTCGACGCCGCCCAGCGCGGCCAGCGAGAGGTTGGCGCGGTCGAGCGTCGAGCGGCAGAACTGCGCGCCCTCGGCCTTCACCCCGCGGAGGTTGGCATCGGTGAAATCAGCCATCTCCGAGGCGCGGAGCCCGGTGAGGTCGGCGCCTTCGAAGTTGGCCACCGCGGCGCGCGCGCCCTCGACGGCGGCGTCGACGAGCGAGGCCTCTTGAAACACGCACCGCAGGAGCGAGGCGCCTTCGAAGTCGCAGGCGTCGAGGGCGGCCTTGTGAAAATCGGCGTCGTCGAGGGTGGCGCGCGCGAGCTCGGCCCCCGCGAGCGAGGCGCCCACGAAGCGCGCGCGGAGCCACGACGAGTCGGGCGCGATGGCCCCGTCGAAGCACGCCGCGTCGGCGACGACATCGTCGCAGCGAGCCTCGGCGAGGTCGGCCTGCTTGAACGACGCGCCATGGCACTCGGAGCCCGAGAGGTCGGCCCGCTGGAGCACGGCCTGATCGAAGACGGCGCCGCGGAGCACGCAGCCCTTGAGCAGGGCGCCCGTCATGATGGCGCCGGTGAAATCCTGCCCGGTGAGGTCGGTGCCCGAGAGGTCGACGCCGGTGAGGTCTTCGCCCGCGAGCACCTCCTCGTTGGCCCTGCGGCGTAGCACCTCGTCGCGCGTGAGGGGCGCCACCGCGGGCTCTTCTTCGGCCTCGGCGGGGGGCTCCGGCGGGTCTTCGAGGGCCTCGATCTCGTCGGGCACTTCGACCCCTTCTTCGCGCATCGCGGCGCGCACCTCGGAGGGCTTCGGCGCGGGCGCGTCGGGCTCGGCCTCGGCCTCGCGCAGGGCGCCGGCCACCTGGTCGGCGAGGGCCACCGTGGCGCGGGCCTCTTCGGGCCGCTCGTGGGCGGTCTTGAGCTTCAGCGCGAGGAGCTCACGAAACGCCTCGGCGTAGGGCGGCGCGGCCATCGGCGCGGGGGGAATCACGAGGTCGGCCTCGTCGGGCTCCTCGCCCTCGAAGGCCTCGTCTTCGGCCTCGCGCTCGCGCTTGCGCTGCTCCAAGAGGGCTCGAAAATCTTCGAGGGTGCGCGCCTCTTCGAGCCCCTCGTGGAGCACATAGAAGGTCTCTACGTCGTCGAGCTTCTCCGAGGCCACCTCGACGAGGCCGCGCCAGAGGCACACCGCGCGGAGGTTCTCGGGGTCGACGGTGATCGTGTCGAGGTGCAGCGCCACCGCGGTGAACTCGAGGCCCTCACCCCGTCGTAGCTCGAGGAAGCACCGCGGGCGCAGCCCCGGCAGGCGCCCCCGCACCTCGGGCACCGTGGGGTGCATGTTGCGCGCGACGATCTCTTCGTCGCCGCGCCAGTAGCCCTGAATCTGCAGCGCGTCGGGCGCCGCGTTGAAGTATCCCCAGTCGAAGTCGTCGGGAAACCACGGCCAGCGGGTTTTCACCCACGCGCGGTCGTAGGTGCCGGCCTTGCGCACGCGCTGGGCCCACGCGGGGTGCAGCGGAAAGGCTCCCGCGGGCGCCGGCGCGTCGCCCATGGACGCCACGAGGTCGGTCGGATCTTCGACGTTGGGCAGGTAGCGCACGGCGCCGCGGTCGGTCTGCACGGCCCCCTGGCCGCGGCCGACGGGGTTGCGCGGGTGATCTGCGCCGCCGAAGCAGCGCTCCCACCGCAAGGGCATCACGGTAAACGGTTCGGGGCCGGTGACGCCCCCGGCGGCGTCCCACGTGCGGTCGCCAAACACCTGGAGCGTGCGCGTCACCGGGCCTACGGAGAAGCTCACCATGCAGCTCGCCGCGGGGCGCGCGCCGGGGGCGTAGCAGCTCCCCGTGAGGTGACACTCGCCGCGGGGCTTGAGCACGGCGAAGTCGGTGTCCCACGCGAGGCTCGCGGCGGGGTCGTCGTCGTGGTGCACGGGGCCGCTGGTGGGCATCTGCTCGTCGGCCACCACGGTGACCCCGTCGGGTCGGAGCGTGAAGGTGCCCTTCACCACCACCATCAGCGACACGCGCGGCGGCCGCACCTGCCACGGGAGAAAGCCGAACTCGAACGGGGTATCTTTGAAGACCTTCACGCCACGCTCACATCATGATGATCACCGTCGCCTGGCTGGGCGCCACCTGGGCGCCGGCCGGAGCGTTGGCGTTGTTGCCGTTCTGCGCGGTGGGCTTGAGCACCGTCACGATGGCGTGCCCCTGGCACTTTACCTTCGTCGACCCCGTGCGATACGAGGTCTGGTTCATGTTCACCTGCGACATCATGCCGAAGAGGGTGCCGGCCTCGTCGCCGTTCGACCGGCTGATCTTCGAGTTGACCGTCACGGCCTCTTTGCCGCAGATCTTGACCTTCGAGCTGGTGCTCGACGCGGTGGCCACCTGCGACATGTTGGGGAACGGCGTAGGCACGAAGGGCGCTGGGGGCGCCGGCACCTTGCACACATCCGGAAACGCGGCGCACTGGCCTCCACCCTTCGATGACGCAGGGAACATCGCGCGGTAACCCCCTTCACTCCCTCGCTACGCGAGGTAGACCTTCTCGCCCTTGATCTTCACGTCTTCTCTGGCCTTGAAGAGCGTGTGCTGCCCGAGCACGTGCACCGTCTTCTCGGCGATGATCTTGATGCGCCCGGCGCGCGTCTGCGACAGCTCCTCGGCGTCGCGGTAGACGTTGCGCGCGCGCTCGATCACCCGCTCGGCGCGCGTCTCGAGCACGCCCACCACCTGCCGCACGCGGTCGATGGTCGACGTGAGCTGCCGCGCCGTGACCCTCGCCTCGCCGACCTTCACGTCGGCCTCGGGCGCCCGCACCTCGACGCGCTTACCCGCCTGCAAGCGAATGCTCCCGTTGGGGGCGCGCAGCTCGAGGTCCCCGTGGGGCACGCTGATCACCGTGACCCCCTCGGAGGCCCGGTGTTCGAAGATCACGCGGCCCGTCGCGTCGGTGACCCGCAGCGTCTCGGCCTCGCCGCGCGTCTCGACCTCGGCCGCCACGCCGCCGCGCGTGACGATCTGCGCGCGCGTCGCCGACAGCACGCCCACGACGAAGCGCTCGCGGTCGTCGCCCGCGACGAGCACCGCGTCGCCCGCCGCGGGCCGCACGTAGCCCGCCGCCGCGAGGCGCGCGCTCGCCGAGGCGCCCTCGTGCGTGACGGTCACGGTGCCGTCGTCGTGCACGGCCTCGACGATCGCAGACTGCAGTACGGTGGGGCCAGGCATCGCGGCCGTGGAGTATCACACACTCTCCCGCCGGGGGTGTGTCGATCAGGCGGGGGCGCTCGACGGAGACGCGTCGCGCGCGATGGGCTGCACGCGCGACTGGAGGTACGCGATGACCGCCGCCTCGTCGCGCTCGGGCGCGCCGGGGATGCGCACGAAGCACTTCGCGAGGCGCTTCCACTGCCCGAGCATGAGGTACGCCCACACCATGAAGAAGTCGACGCCCTCGAACACGATGGCGTCTTCGCGCGCGTAGGTGGCGAGGTTGTCGCGAAACTCGGCGGGGAGCTCGCTCCAGTGCGTGCGCGCCTTCACGTGGTGGTGAATGTGGTACCCGTCGTTGAAGGCGCGGCGGTTGTAGCGCGAGTTGATGCAGGTGATGCTGTTCTTGTAGGGGTTGGCCGGGTCGCTCGCGTCGACAAAGGCATGCTGGCCCCAGTTGCCGGCCATCATGAGCAGGCGCACCACCACCACGGGGATCACGAACACCACCAGCGTGGCGCGCCAGTTGACGGCCATGAGCCCCGCGGCCACGGCGATGAACGAGAGCTCACCCACCGCGGCGCGGAGCATGAGCTTCTGGTTCTTCTTGCGGGCGTGGTAGCCGATGAGCCGCGGGAGCCCGAAGAGGATGAAATCGCCGTAGTAGCTCAGCCAGTGGAGCAGGCTGTCGCGGCGGTACTTCATCGTCGAGCTGAGGTCGTCGGGGAGGTTGTTCTCCGGGTGGTGCATGCCCATGTGGTGGGCGAAGTACGTCTCCGGCGTCTCGCCCATGAAGGGCCCGAGGGCCCAGGGGATGAGCTGGTTCATCCACCCGAACTGTTTCTTGAAGAGCGTGCGGTGCGACGTGCAGTGCAGCATGAGAATGAAGCGGTCGAGCACGCCGAAGGCCCACACCGCCCAGTACACGGGCGCGAGGTACCACAGGCGCTCGTCGCGCACGGCGAAGAGCCCGACGCCCGCGAGCGCCACGGCCGCGCAGTGGAGCATGAGGTACACGAAGGGCAGGTCGCGCTCGTCGTTGATGAGCGCCGCGAGGCTGCGGTCGAGCGCCGTCTCGACGCGCGGCGATGAGTGATCGAGGTCCTTGAACTCCACGGGCGCGTTGTAGCGCCGACCCGCGCGAGAAATCTAGGAGCGCCCGCGCGCGGACTACATCCGCTCGGGCGCTTCGATGCCGAGGAGCGCGAGGCCCTCGCGCAGCACCGTGACGGTGAGTACCGTGAGACGCAGGCGCGAAGCGCGCGACGCGGCCTCGGCCTTGAGCACCGGGTGGGCGTTGTAGAAGCTCGAGAAGGCCGTGGCGAGCTCGTAGAGGTAGTCGCAGAGCAGGTGCGGCCGGGCGGTGCGGGCCACCTCGTCGACGGCCTCGTCGTAGCCCAGGAGGCGCATCGCGAGGGCGCGCTCGGCGGGCTCGAGGGCGCCGATGGCACCCGCTTCGAAGCCCTGCTCGGCGGCCTTGCGGAGCATCGAGCAGATGCGCGCGTGGGCGTACTGCAGGTACGGCGCGGTGTTGCCCGTGAGGGCCAGCGCCTTGTCCCACGTGAAGGTGACGAGGGTGGTGCGGTCGCGCGAGAGGTCGTTGTACTTCACGGCGCCGATGCCCACCTTGCGGGCCACCTCGCGGGCCTCGTCGTCGGGCATGTCGGGCGAGCACTGGCGGGCCACGTCGAGGGCGCGGCGTTCGGCTTCGTCGAGCAGTGCCTCGAGGCCGATCACGTTGCCGTCGCGCGTGCTGAAGGTGCCTTCGGGCAGGCGCATGAGGCCGAACCACACGTGCTCGAGCGGCGTCGTGACGCCGAGCCTGCGCGCCGCCGCGAAGAACTGGCGAAAGTGCAGCTGCTGCCGCTCGTCGGTGACGTAGAGCACGCGCGCGGGCTGCCAGCGCGCCTCGCGGTAGAGAACAGTGGCCACGTCGGTGGAGCCGTAGAGAAAGCCCCCGTCAGCCTTGCGCACGAGGAGCGGCGGCATGGCCTCGCCGTCGCGGGCCTTCTCGAAGGTGACCACCACGGCGCCTTCGCTGTGCTCCGCGATGCCTTCGTTGAGGAGCCGGTCGACGGTGCCCGCGAGGCGGTCGTTGTAGAAGCTCTCGCCGAGCACCACATCGAACGACACGTCGAGGCGCTTGTACACGCGGTCGAACTCGCGCATCGACACGTCGATGAAGAGCTTCCAGAGGCGAACGTTCTCTTCGTCGCCGCGCTGCAGCTTCACGAGCTCGGCGCGCGCGTCGCGCAGAATGGGCGGCGCCTCCTTCTCGACGGCGGCGTCTTCTTCTTCGTCGGCCTTCGCGGTGACGCCCATCGCGGCGCGCTCGCGCTTCTCTTCGTCGGTGTATTTCACATACAACCGCAGGAGCTCGGCCACCGGGTGGGCTGCGAACTCCGCCGCGTCGAGCCAGCGCTTGTAGGCCACCAGGAGCTTGCCAAACTGCGTGCCCCAGTCGCCCAGGTGGTTGTCGGCCACCACGGTGTACCCCTTGGCGCGCAGCACGCGCTTGAGGGCCTCGCCCAGAATGGTCGAGCGAATGTGCCCGATGTGCATGGGCTTGGCGACGTTGGGCGACGAGTAGTCGATCACCGCCACGCGCCCGTGGCCCCGGTCGCTGAGCTTCGTGCAATCGCCCACCGAGGCGGCCACCCAGGCGTCGCGGAGGGTGAGGTTGACGAAGCCCGCGCCGGCCACCTCGGCCCGCGCGACGGCGGGGTGCGCGGCGAAGGCCTCGGCGATGACGTCGGCCACCTCGCGCGGGGGCTTCTTGAGCGGACGGGCGAGCTGCATCGCGGCCGACGACTGGAGGTCGGACTTCTGCGAGGCGGCGACGGGGAGCGTGTCGGGGAGGCTCGCGTCGGGGAAGCGCGCGCGCAGCGCGCTGGCGGCGAGGCGGCCGAGGTCTTCGCGGAGGGTCAGCATGGCGGCCGG
>CAISKJ010000672.1 GCA_903885885.1 uncultured delta proteobacterium | reverse complement strand
CTCGGGCACCACGGCCCCCGCGCGCGCGAGCGCCTTGCGCGCCGACGGCGTCGGGCACCACGCCCTCGCCCGTCTACCATGGGCCTTGGGCGCGTCGGTGCCCGGCGTCCACACGAGGTCGCCGTCGGGAACGAGCCCCGCGAGGCTCGCCGCGAGGCGCGCGCATCGCTCGACCACGGCGCGCGACGGGTTGATCGCGCCGGGGTGGAGGAGTTCCTCCTCGGCGTCGAGGTTCAGGTACCAGGCGCGCTTCGCTTGGGCGACCATTGCACGGCCTCGAGGGCGTCGAGAAAGCCCTCGCTGAAGCCCGCGCGCAGGCGGGTCGCGCGCTCGAAGGTGGGGCCCTTCATGAGCCACGGAGAGAGCGGCTCGGGCAGGTGCGCCGACCACGAAGAGAACTCATCGCCGCCCGTGAAGCGACGAAACCAGTGGAGCCCGAAGCGCACGTGGGGGAGTTCCTCTTCGCCCACCGCCTCGACGCGGCGCGCGCCGTCGAGGTCGCCCACCGCGCGGAGCTGCGCGGCGAAGCGGGCGCAGTGGTCGAGGTTGGCGCCCTCGAAGCCCATGCCCATCGCGGCCACGAAGTACGCCGGCGTCGGCGCCACCGGCACGCGCTGCCAGAACCAGTCGCGCACCGACCACTGACCGACGCGCGCCCCGTGGCGCTCGAGGTGCTCGGCGTAGAGCGCCATGTGGCGCACCTCGTCTTCGAACACCGTAATCAACCCCCTACGAAATGCGCCCGGCGCTTCGGGGAAGGCCAGCAGCGCCCACGCCATGAGCTCCGCCGCCTGCAGCTCGTGGTGCAGAAACGTGTGCATGAGCCGCGCGCGCTGGAGCGGGTCGCGCAGGGCCCCCGCCGAGGGGATCTTCTCGGCGCGATCGACCACCGTGAGCTCGCTCGGACGCGACGGCGCGCTCACCCTCCGCGCGGGCGCTTCGGGCTCGTACGCCTCCGGCGCGGGCGGCGGGCTGAGTTTGTGCGCCAGGTCGGTGGTGTGAAGGTAGTCCCAGGCCCAACGCTCGACGGTCCCCTCGGGCGGAGCGATCACGGCGGGGCGCCTACGCACATCCCGCGGACGCAGGTCTCACCCGCGGGGCAGTTGCGGTCCATGGTGCAGTCGCTGCGTCGCACGGTCTCAACCCACTGCGCGATGTGGTTGCTCTCTTCGATGTTCTGAAAGGGCAGCCAGAAGGCGGGGGCCGTCGGGTCCATGGTGCCCGAGCTGGGGCGAAACGCGGCCATCCAGAGCTGGGCCCTGCGCATCGCGCCCTGGCGCAACCGGAGGCCGTAGTCGCGCCCCGACGAGAAGGTGATCCACATGAGGGGCTCTTCGAGCTCGCCCACGTAGCGCTCGACGAAGGGCGTCCATTTGGGCCACGAGTTGTTGTAGGCGGCGTCGCGGCCGTTGGCCGTGGTGAGGGCCACCGGGGCGCCCGTGCCGTCGGCGCGAACGGCCCACAGCGACGCATCCGCGGCGTTGTTCGAATTGAGGCTCGAGCGGTTGAACACCACCCACTGACCGTCGGGCGAGAAGCCCGGGTAGTAGTTGTTCTCGCCCATGCTCGTGACGAGGGGCCGCGCGGGGCCGAAGGTCGACACGTTCCACCGCATGAGCATGAGGTCGGCGGGCCCGTCGTGGCCGGGTGTACCAATCGGAAAAGGCACCGTGGCGCGTGTGCGCGAGAACACCGCCACGTCGCCGCTCGGAGACCAGTCGGGGTGCGACCCCGCGCTGCCGTCGGGCACGCCGGGCATCGGGGCGCCCGTCATGGCGTCGTAGAGGGCGAGGCGCATCCCGTCGGAGGCCAGCAGCCGTCGGTTGTCGGGAGAGAAGGTGCCGAAGTTCATCGGAATGGCCGCGCCGCGCGGGGCCCGCGTGGCCACATCGATGAGCTGCGTCTGCGCGGGGCCGGGGATGCCATAGCCGACGCTCATGCGAGAGCCGTCGCGCGAGAGGGTGTGACACCCCACGCACGCGAAGGGGTTGGCGCCCTGCGTGAACACCTCGGAGCGCGCGTCGCTGCGGCCGAACTCGTAGCGGATGACGCGCCCCACCACCGAGGCGGCCCAGTAGTACACGCCGCCGCGCAGGTCGCTCTGCGTGAGGCCGAGAAAGCGCGGCTCCGACCGCGTGACGGGGCCGCCCGCGACGCCCATCGCGACGCCGCGGATGGTCATGCGAACGCCGCCGCCCGAGCGCCCCGCGGCGGCCACCTGGTCGAAGGCCTCTTGCGAGAGCGGGAACACGCACCCGCCGTTGACCGCGGTGCACGCGCCGTACACCTTCACGTCGACGACGTCGCCGGCGAAGGTGACTTCGAAGAGGTCGTTGCCCGCGCCGGGCATGAAGTGCAGCTCGAAGCCCGGCAGGTTGGGCGGTACGATGGTGCGGTCTTCGGGGTACACCCACGTGGCCGCGCGCGTGGTCGACTCGGTGCCGCCGAAGCGGCTCGGCGCGTCCATCGGGGCGCCCATGGAGATCACCGTGCGCACGGTGCGAACCGCGGGGCGATCGACGGGGGCCACATCGACGGCAACGATGTCGGGACCCGCGTCGGTGCGCGGCACGAGCACGTCGACCTCGGCGTCGGTCGGAGGGACGAAGCGCGCGGGGCCGTCGGCGCACGCGCCGAGCAGCATGACGGCGCCCGCGAGCGGGGCGATCGAGGCGAGACGTGCCATGGTGTGCTCCATCGGGGCCTTCGGTTCTAACCGAACCGTCGTGCTTGTCCATCACGCGACGGTGCCCGCTTGTGTATCGTCGCGCCCCTGCGATGAAGCTCAAGGCCCCCCGTTCGCTCGCCCCCACGCACGCCCTCGATTTTGCCCTCGCCGCGCTGGCCCGCAACCGCGCCGAAGAGTGCCTCCGCCGCGCCGCGCCGGCCCTCGCCGACGTGGGCGCCGACGCCGCGGCCGCGGACATCGTGGCGCGCGCCGCGGTGAGCCTGGGCAACATGCACGTGGCCCGCGTCGCGTTCGAAGCGGCGGCCCGCGCCCTCGCGCTGCGGGGCATGGCCGGTCACGCCGTGGCCGCGGCCCTCTCGGTGAAGCGCCTCACGGGCAATGGAGAGATCCTCACCGAGCTCGCGGGGGTTCTGGGCGCCGACGCCGAGCGCGCGGTCGACACGTCGGTGCGCCCGCCCCCGCTGCGCAGCGAAGACGTGACGCCCATCGGCGATGAGGTTCCCCTCGCCGACGTGTTCGCGCAGGTGCTCGACGCGGTGGAGGCGCTGCGCGCGCGGCTCCCCGCGCGGCTCCCGCCGCGGTCGAAGCACCCGCTGTGGGGCGGTCTCCCGCGGGGCGCGTTCGAACGCTTCGCCGAGGCCCTCGAGGTGCGCGTGTGCCGCCCCAACGAGGTGGTGATCCGCGAGGGCGAGCACGGCGGCAGCGTGTTCTTCGTGGCGCGCGGCGAGGTGCGCGTGCTGCGGCGCGCGGGCGACGACGAGCCCGTGCTGCTGCTCGGCGACGAGGGCGCCCCGGTGTCGGGCGACGAGCTCGCGGTGCTCGGGGCCGAGACGGTGTTCGGCGAGATGGCGCTGCTCACGGCCGCTCCGCGCGCGGCGAGCGCCGTCACCACGCGGGCGTGCGTGCTGCTCGAAGCCCCGCGCGACGCGGTGAGCGAAGCCTCGCGCGAGGTGCCCGCGGTGGGCCGCGGGCTCGCGGCGTGGGGCCGGCGGCGCCTCCTCGACAACCTCTTGCGCACGGCGCCGCTCCTGCGCGACGTCGACGTCGAGGGCCGCACCACGCTCGTGAGCGCCTTCGAAACGCGGTCGTACCAGGCGGGCGACGTGGTGATCGCGCAGGGGGCCGAGTCGTCGGGGCTGCACCTCATCGCGTCGGGCCGCGTGGTGGTGCGCCGCGAAGAGGCCGAGCGCACCCTCGCGGTGGCCACGCTGGGGCCCGGCGAGGCGGTGGGCGAGGTGTCGCTCGTGCTGCGGCGACCGACGAACGCGGCGGTGGTGGCGCTCGAGACCACGGTGGCCATGGTGCTGCAGCCCGCGCACTTCATGGACGTCGTGCGCGGCAACCCCGCGCTGCTCGCGTCGCTCTACGAGCTGGCCGTCTCGCGCGACGAAGAGATGCACTCGGTGGTGGCCCGCGCGCCCGACGACGAGGAGCACCTGCTCATCGTGTGAGGGGAGCGGCGCTGTTCATCGTGCGCGCTGCGCTCGCCGCACGCTCCGTTGCGCTGTCGGGCGTGCGCGTGTGACCCTTCGGCGCATGCGCCGCCCAGGCATCGTCGCGCTCGCGCTCACGGCAGTGCTCGCTTCAACCGGCTGCGGCGAGGAGGCGTCGTCGAGCGCGACGCCCGACGCCGACCTCGACGCGTCGCTCCTCGAGCCCGACCTCGTGGTCGACTTCGAAGCGGCGGTCGATCTCGACGCGACCGTCGACGACCTCGACGGCGTCGTTGCGAGCGAGGTCGTCGCACCGGAGACCGACGCGCCGATCGCAGACGTCGCCCGCGACGTGGCCGTCGACGTCGCCCGCGACGTGGCCGTCGATCGCCCTGCGCCGCTCGTCGACAACGACGGCGACGGGTATCGCAGCAACGTCGACTGCAACGACCGAAACATTCGCGTGCATCCGGGCGCGGTCGATCTGTGCGGCGACGGCGTCGACCAGAACTGCGACGGACGCGACGCGAGCTGCACCTGCGCGAAGCGCCTCCACGTGCTCGTCGATGACTACGGGAGCGTCGACGGCCCGGGGCTCGAAGGGCGCAGCAACGGCTGCTGGGAGGTTCACTCGGTGAACGACCGCGTGCCCCTCGAGTTTCGCCACTGCATTCACGGCACCAACAGCGGCTACGAGTGCGGCGGGCACATTCGTCAGATCGCCGGCGCCAACTGGTACTACGACGACACCAACACCGCGCACGGCGCCAGCGACGCGACGCTGATTCGTCAGTGCGCGACCCGCTGCGGCGCGTCGGCGACGCCGGTCGGCGCGGGCTTCGTCACCATGGCCGCGAGCGGCGGGTGGCGCTACGAGTCGGGCGGCATCGCCCCGGTGAACTTCATCGCGCAGCTCTACACCTCGGCGTCGAACGAGGCGCTCCAGTCGGGCCTCGTCGCCGCGTGGGCGTCGGCGCGCAGGGCCGCGCCGCAGGTGAGCTTCACCCACGCCACGGCCGCGCAGATGAGCGCGTGGACGACGCAGGTTTGCGGACGCCTCAACAGCGGCAACTGGATCGCGTTCTATGTGGGCAGCGGGCGCAACGGCGGCGCGGGGCCGCTGCAGGCCGACGACTACGTGGCGTGGTCGCGCGCGCTCAACGCCTGCACGCGCTGAGAGTGTAGAGAACGCCCCGCCCGTAGCCGTCGACGTAGAGGCTGCCGTTGTAGAACGCTACGCCGTTGGCCTGCACGATGACGCGCGTGGTCACGCGGGTGCGCATGCCGCTCGCGTCGACGCGGTACCCGTGACCGCCGCTGGGGCGCGAGATCAGCGGGCGCGCGCGCGATCGCAACGGTGGGGAGACCGATCGCAGCGGTGCAATGGGGTGAAATCACCGTGATTTCCATCGAGCGAACGTTGCGCTTCGCCGAGGAGGGCGCTGCGAGGGCCCCAAATCCCGCTGCAATGGGCGCTCGGGCGGCTGCGGTGGCCCTCCGGACCGTTGCGGTCGCTCTGGGAGCGCTTGTTCTGAAGACGCTTCGCGAGGTGCGAGCGCCCGCATGGGGCACGGCGGGGTGACTGCGCCGCCGACGGTGCGCCGGGGGACTCCTTCGGCGCGCGCTCCGGACGGGCGCGTCGACGGCGAACAGGAGTCAGCCGTTCGTCGTGCGCTCCCGCATCGCGGCCGCCCGCCCGGTCGTCGCGCCGATGCCTTCGAGCACCGCGGCGCCCACCTCGCGGGCCGTCACCCGGTGCCGATACGCGAACATCGCGTCGAGCTTGCGCCGAACCCACCAGCCCGCCACGGGCTTCGTCAGCGCGTCGAGCGGGAGCTCGTAGGTGATGCGATCGATCAGCCACGCGGCGCCCGCGCCGTCGCTCTCCACCCGATGCACGTGACGCCACGCGCGAAAGGGCCCCGACTCGGCGCGGTCGACGAACTCCACGCCGGGCTCGAGGCGCTCGTGCACCGCGGCCCAGCGCATCCAGAGCGGGCCGACGCGCGTCTCGATCACCACGCGCACGCCGGCCTCGATGCCGCGCCCCTCGCGCGACACGACGCGCACCTGCTCCCAGGGCGGCGTGAGGAGGGTGAAGGCCTCGGGGCGCTCGTGAAAGGCGAACACGGCCGCGGGCGAGGCGCCGAGGCGCGAGCGGTACTCGACGGTGGTCATGGCCGATCCGATGCTCGCGGCGAGGCGTCCGTGACGGTCGAAGCGTGCGGCGTGGGGCGGGCGAGCTCGCGCGCCGTGAGCCCGAGCAGCAGGGCCGCGCGCAGCGTCCACGCGGCGGTGCGCGCCCAGTTGGTGGCGACGAGCTGGTCGTACGCGCCGCGGTCGAAGGCGTGCTCGAGGTGCGTGTGCGCGGGCACCGACCAGCACGCCGTGGTGACCCACGCGACGCCGACGAGCGCCGCCATGGCGGGCGCGAACCACGACGGCGCGCGCGCGACGGGTTCGCGGAGCCACGCGAGCGCCGCGGCGAGCTCGACGAGCATGAGGGGGGCCACCAGCCACGTGATGCGCTGCGCGTGCGCGGCGTGGTACGCGGCGAAGCCCGATGCGCCGACGCGGGCGAAGAGCGGGTAGTGCACCACCTGGATGGTCCAGATGAGCCCCGCGAGCGGCAGGGTCGTGGCGAGCTGGGCGAGGAGCAGCGCGCGGTTCACCGGGCCTCCGGAAGCGCGTGGCGGTCGAGGGCCGCGCGGGCGATCGTCGCGAGCGCCGCGTCGCTGGTGCCCGAACGAAGCACCGGCGGCGCGACGCCAGCCTCGTCGGCCTCGCGCCAGCGCGCCGCGCACAGGCACCACCCGTCGCCGTCGCGCAGGCCCGGAAACGCGCCGCGCGGGGTCACGAGGTCGTTGCCCCGCGACCGCGAGAACGCGAGAAACGCGTCGGTCACGCGCGCACACACGGCGTGCACGCCCGGGTCGTCGGGGCCGCCCGCGCAGAACCCGTCGCGCGCGAAGCCCGTGCGGTGACGCGACGGGCACGGGGACAGCGGGTGCCCATCGACGTCGCGGGCGCCCGACGGTGCCGGCGCAGGTCCCGGGCCGACGCAGGCGCCGGGCTGCGCCTCGGCCGCGCGCGTAGACGCGGGCACCGCCGACGAACGCGGATCGCCAGGGCGCGCGCACGCGCCGAGGAGGCCCAGGAGAGCGACGCGCACGAGAGGGGTCACGCCCGCTCCGATGCTCGAAGCGACGACGGGGTGACACGACCGCCCGCCGCCCATGCGGGGCGCCGTAAAGTGCGGGCGGTCGGCGCCCACCGCGGCGGCGCAGGCGAGGCCATCGAGCGGCGGCATGGGTGCGGGGCACGCGCGTCGCGAGTGCGGTGCGGACGGGTACGGGTCGTCGGACTACTTATCACCCCCGTGTTGTGAACCCGCCGCTCGAATCGAACTGCACTTCATACGCGCCGGCACCCGCAAAGGAGGGTGTGGACACCGACCCATTGCCACGCAGGGTCACTGCAGTGGCGAGGGCGACGACTCGACGGGCGCGCGGAGCACCTGCGCGGACTGGGGCTATGGGTGGCCACCAGGTGCGGGCGCAACCGGAGGATCGGGCAAGGCGACGGGGTCGGCCACCATGGCCTCGTAAGCGTGGATTCGCGGCTCGATCGAACGCGCGCGGGCGAGCACCGCGTCGACGGCGGTCGCCAGGGACTCACCCCGGGTGCGAATGAGCGAGGTGCCGTTGATGAAGAGGTGCGGCGGGCTGGGGACGCCGAGCTGGCGCGCGAGGGCCATGTCGGCCTCGATGCGAGGGCGGTGGGCGTGGGCGTCGAGGGCCGCGCGAAAGCTCCCGAGGTCGACGCCGACGCGCGCGGCGTACCGCTCGAGGTCGTCGCGTGAGAGGTTCGACTGGTTGTCGAGCAGCATCTCGTGAAAGGACCAGAAGGCGCTGGGGCCGCCCTGCTCGTACACCGCCCTCGCGGCCTCGGCAGCGGACATCGCGTTGTCATGATAGGGGAGCGGAAAGTCCTTCCACACGACACGCAGGTCGTCGCCGTAGCGCTCGCGGAGGGCGTTGAGTCTGCCCGCCGCGACTCTGCAGAAGGGGTCTTGATAGTCGCCGAACACCACCACCGTCACCAGCGCGTCGGCGCGACCGCGCACGGGTGAGACGCCTACGGGGATTCGCGTCGAGTCCTGCATCGGGGCGCGCTCGGGCGCACCCGCAGCGACCGCCGCACTGCGGCCGTCGGTCCCTTGGGGCAGCCCGGCGTCCTGCTCGCGGACGCTGGTGGTGGGGTCAGGGCACTGACGCGCATGAGAGCAGCGTGAGCGCGGCGACGAAGGCCTGTGAGAGGACACGCATGGGCGTGCGGCCAACACCGATCCGCGGGACGTGTCTAGACTCCTCACGAGCCGCCCCCGGAGGAGCGGCACCCAACGCTTGATCGTTCGCGTGGTCGCGACACGCCGCGGCCATGCGCCGACTCCAGGAAGCTCGCGGCCCGCTTCGTGTCGCGAGGAGGTCGGGAGACGCCGAAGGAACGTGCACAGGCGAGGACGACGCGCCCGGTCGAGCGGGGAGAAGCAAAGGCCCCGCGGCGGTTTTGAGAGAGCTGGTGCCGAGGTCACGCGCGGGGAGTGGCGCGTCGAGCGACAACGACCACGACCTCGTGGTACGCAGAAAGGCCTGTCGCGAAGTGGCTTCGTTCACATTGAGGTTTCGTCTACCAGCGTGCGCAACCGTGGAGCCATCGGTCTGGCGCTTCGCGCCGGTCTTGACCGAGGCAGCGCGTTGGTGTTCTCGTGCGCCTACTGCAATGTTCGCTGTAAGCAGGGATGCGCGGATCGCAGCACGCCCCGTTAGATTCCTGACGTTTCTACCGTCACGCTGCGGCCCCCACCCGCGCTGCCGCGCGTCCCGCCCCCGCGGAGCGAGGGCAGGACTGTGTCTGCTGTGGGCGTAGGTGTAGCGCGTGGCGGTGCGCGGCTGCCCTTGCGCTGCAAGGGCTGAAGCACTGCCATCTCGACGCCTCGAGAGGCATCGGGCGCGCGACGGTCACGGG
>CAISKJ010000671.1 GCA_903885885.1 uncultured delta proteobacterium | reverse complement strand
GGCAGCTTGCGCAGCGCCGCGAGGTTCATGCTCTCATGGAAGACGCCTTGCTCCACGGCGCCGTCTCCGAAGAAGGCAACCCCCACGTTGGGGCGCTTCTGCAGGGAGGCCGCGAGCGCAGCGCCCATGGCCAGCGGGAGCGAGCCCCCGACGATGGCCGACGCGCCGTACATGCCCGCGTCGACGTCGACGAGGTGCATCGATCCCCCTTTACCGCGCGAGCACCCGGTGACCTTGCCGCACAGCTCGGCGATCATGCGGTCGACGGAGCCCCCGCGGGCGAGGTAGTGCGCGTGGCAGCGGTGCGTGCTGTACACCACGTCGCCCGGCCCGAGGGCCGCGCACACGCCCACCGCCGCGGCCTCTTGCCCGATGGAGAGGTGCGTAGGGCAGCGGATGGAGAGCGGCGGCTCCTCCTTGCGGGCGAAGTACGCGTTCTGCTCGGCGTACTGGTCGATGATCCATGTCTCGACGCGCCGCACCAGCACCAGGCGGCGGTAGAGCTCGAGGTCGTCAGGCGTCACGCTCATGGGAGAGGGTATCGTTCCGCGGAAGGGTGTCAGATGAAGTTGGCGTGCGGGCCCGGCGAGCGCACGGCCTCGAGGTGCAGGTTGACCTGGTGCATGCGGCAGTTCTGTCGGCACTCGGTAATGTCGAGGCCGTTGCGCACATACTCCCAGTTGGCCTTGCGGCGGTCGCTGCGCCACACGTCGGCGAAGCTCGCCTCGTTGACGTTGCCGTAACGAAAGCGCTCGTCGCCGTAGTGCTTGTCGCCCTCGTCGCGGCCGAGGTAGGCGCTGCACCCCCACACGTCGCCGTCGGCCTCGACGTAGGCCCAGTGATAGGGCGTGGCGTGGCAGCGCTCGTACCCTCGATCGGGGCGCTCGAGCTCGCTCATGGTCTGATGGCGCACCATCACGTTGAAGCGATCGGTGGCGTACGAGCGCAGGTCGCGCGCCCACGCCGCCGCGTCGGGGTACACCGTACCTTGATAGGCGCGCGTGTCGCTGCTCATGAGGTGCTGCGAGTACGGTTTGACCACCAGGTAGTCGACGCCGGCGTCGCGCAGCCGCCGCGCCAGCTCCGGAGCCGTGTCGTAGTTCGAGGGATACTGAACCGACATGAGCGCGCGCTTCGGGTCGGCCGCGCGCACCTCGGGCAGGGCCACCATCTGCGCGCCGAGGGTGCACTTCGACCCGAGCCTGTCGCGCACCTTCGCGGCGGCTTCGAGGTTGGCGAGCACCTTGTCGAAGTCTTCGGGCTTCGTGCGATGGATGCGCGCGTAGGTGTCGCGGTCGCCCGCGTTGATCGACACCTTGATCCATCGCAGGTGCTCGGCGGTGAAGGCCTTCTGGGCGAAGGCCTCGGTGAGGAGCACGCCGTTGGTGGTAATGGACGTGTCGAGGCCGAGGCCGTCGGCGTGCACGATGGCGTCGGCGAGGGGCTTGTAGAGAAGCGGTTCGCCCGCGCCCGCGAACATCACGCTGAGCACGCCGTGGCGGTGCATGTCGGTGAGGAGCGACGTCATCACCGCGGGGCGGAGCATGGGCTTCTCGGGGCGGTCGAGCATGTAATCGACGCCGCAGAAGGTGCAGGCGTGGTTGCAATACCCCACCGGCGACACCTCGACGTAGATGGGAAACACCTCGCGGGCCTTCTCCCAATCGTCTTGCGCGTCGAGCCACTGCGCCACGCGGCGCGGGTGGAGTGACATCTTCTCGCTGTCGATACGAAAGGGGTCGCGCATGTCAGGTGCTCTCGGGCCCTCTATCACGGCGCCGCCCGCCGCGATATCGCCCGTCGGCGAGGGCCGCGCGCGCCTCGTCGTAGCGCGCGGGCGAGTCGATCGCGCAGCGGTAGCCCGTGAGCGGGCGGCCGTAGAGCGCGGCGTCGGCCACGGCGTGGGCGTACACGTCGCGCGGCAGGTCGGCGGCGCCCTCGCGCGGGATGCGCCCGATCATGCTGCGGTGGAGCACCTGCGCGCCCGAGTTGACCCACGGAAAGGGCGTGCGCGCGCGCGTCGCCTCGTCGGGGCGCTCGACGAAGCCCGTGATGCGCCCGTCGTTGTTCATTTGCACGAGGCTGTTGGAGCCCGCGCGCTGGTGCAGGAGCAGCGTGGCGTCGGCCCTGCGGTCGCGGTGCGCGCGCATCATCGCCGCCAGGTCTTCATCGAGGAGGAGGTCGCCGTAGAGCACGAGAAAATCGTCGTGGGCGCCGAGAAAGTCTGCGAGGTTGCGCACCGCGCCGGCCGTGCCGAGCAGGGCGGGCTCGCGGGCGTAGCGCACCGCCACGCCGTAGCGCGACCCGTCGCCCACGTGGCGCTCGATGAGCTCGGGCATGAAGTGCAGGTTGAGGGCCACCTCGTCGAAGCCGTGGGCCGCGAGGTGGCGCAGGGTGTGTCCGATGAGGGCGTCGTCGCCCAGCGGGAGCATGGGCTTGGGGCGCTCGCGCGTGAGGCCGCCGAGGCGCGTGCCGAAGCCCGCGCAGAGCACGAGGGCCCTCAACGCGCGGGCCCCGCGCGCCGTCGGTCTCGCACGTGCACCTCGTACCAGAGGCTGCCGAGCGCCTCGACCACGGCCACGAGGTTCTTGATGCGCAGGGCCTGCGAGCGGTTGCCGCCGCGGGGCTCGATCTCGATGCCCACCTCGACGCGCGTCTTGCCGCGCCGCAGGAGCTTCACCAGAATTTCGGTTTGATAGGCGAAGCTGTCGGTGCGAACGGTGATCGAGCGCAGGTTCTCGAGGCGGTGAATCACCGTGCCGTTGTAGTATCGCGCGTTGTTGCCAAAGAGGAGGTTGACCAGCGTGGTGTACCCCACCGACCCGACGCGCCGCACCCAGGGCCGCGCGTGGACGTTCGTGGGGTAGGGGAGCACCATGTCGGCCTCGCCGAGGGCGTCGAAGGGGGCCTGCAGGGCGCTGCCCGGGTTCTCGTTGTCGCCAGGCACCAGGATCACGTACTCGAAGCGCGCGACCTCGATGCCGTGCTTGTACACCCCGCCCATGTTGCGGGGCTTGTCGTGATGAAACACCCGCAGGTGCGGGTCTTCGAGGGCCAGCGCGTCCATGATGGCGCCGGTGCGGTCGGTGCTGCCATCATCGAAGAGGAGGATCTCGTAGTCGCTGAAGCGGTCGCCGAGGGCGCGCGTCGCCTCGCGCACGGCGTCGGCGATGTTCGCCTCTTCGTTGAGGGCGGGCACGATGATCGAGAGCGTGGGCTTGTTAGACACAGCGGTGATCGTAGTCTTCGCTCGACGCCGAGCGCGCGTTCAGGGCCACTGCGGCCGGTCGCCGCCGTTGCACATCGCAAGGTGGGATTGCCCTGCGGCCGGCGAGCGGGCGTGCGAGAACGCGTGAGGCCGGTTCAGCGAGCCCTTCGCGCGGGTGGTGAGGGCCCTGACAGGGATCGACGGCTTCGAGTGTGAGATACGCAAAGGGTGACTTATGCTGCCGCGCGGAGGTCGCGACGGATGCCGAGTGAGCCGCGACACTACCACACAGGTTGCGAGCGTCGGAAGACAGACCTGCGATCGGCCGCTCGATCGGAGCGGTCGTCGCCACCGGGGCACAATGTCATCGGAGCGCGCGCCGGGGGGCCGAGCGGTCGCACTGGACGCATCGCCGATCGCTGTTGTACGACGACGTGGTTCCACGTTGGTTTAACCGTGTGGCAACGAGAGGCGCGGCAGCCCTTGACAGACGATCGGAATGGTATGGACGCGGCCCCCGCTCCAGAGCGCGCCTACGACCGGTTCTACTATTGGCTCACGCTCGCGGGGGTGCTCGGCTGGGTTGTGAGCGCACTCCCCACACGCTCGATGCCGTTTCGCGTCGAGCAGTGGGATGTCTACGAGTTCTACGCAAATCGCCGATTCAATCCGACGAGCCTCCACGAGTGGCTCGTCATGGCCTTCTGGACACCCTTCGGCGATTTTCGCTTCACGCCCGGCGCATACTTGTGGAACGTGCTGGCCTTCAAGGCGCTCGGCCCGGGCAACCTCGGGCTCTGGATCCTCAGCATCGCGCTCAACCTCGCCAACGCCTATCTTGTGGCGTGGTGGGTCTCTCTCCTTATAGGGCGCCGCAGCCCGCGCGCGGGGGCGATCGCAGCGCTGTTCTACCTGCTCTTCCCCGCTCGTCAGGAGATCGTCCTTTGGACGCTGTTTACCTATAAGCTCGTGGCGAGCGGGCTCACCCTCTTCTCCCTCGTGATGCTAGAGCGCTCGGAGCGGGGCACGCGGCGCCGCGAACTCTCGATCGCGTCGGCCGCAATGTTCGTGGCATGGACGTTCTACGAAGCCGGCCTTCCCCTCGGGCTCCTCCTGCCCCTTCGTGGGGTGATCATGGGCGACGCCGACTGGAGGCAGCAGGCCGCCCGCATCGGTCGCGCGGTCGCGCCGATCTATGGCTTGTACGCGCTGCTGAGCGTCGCCGCGTGGCGCTGGATCCCCGACGCGCTCGACCTCCACGGCGCGATCCCCGGCGTGCGTCCCGCGCCTGTCGCATTCATCACCTCGCTCTGGAACTGGCTCGATCACGGCATCCTCACCGGCAACAGCGGCTTGCCCGTCGTCTGGATCGCCACGCCGTTTCACCTCCTCTTCAGCGTTGATCACGACTCAGCCATTCAGGCCATGGTGCTCGTCGCGTGGCCTCTCGCGCTCCTTGCCGTCGATTGGAGGCGCCTCCCCTGGCGCGCGGGCGCCTTCGTGATGCTCGTCGGCGGCGCATGCAACGGCGCCGTGTGGATCGGCCGAACCATCAGCAATGGGACCCAATACCTCTCC
The DNA here is from genome assembly GCA_903885885.1 of uncultured delta proteobacterium. GTDB lineage: Bacteria > Myxococcota_A > Polyangia > Polyangiales > CAISKJ01. The sequence continues at coordinate 6,764 of CAISKJ010000671.1, read as the reverse complement.
TATGTGAGCATGTATCAGCACCTCCCGTCTACGGTGCTCGCCGCCCTGCTCGGCGTCGCCCTCGGGGCGTACTCCCAACGCAATCCTCCAAAGCGGTGGCTCACCCTGCTCGGTCGGATCGGTGTCGCCCTCGTCGCCGCGCTGCTGTCGCTCTCATGCCGCGACGCGATGCTGGGATATTTGCGCGCCCAACAGCCTTTGCGCGCCGCGCTGAGCGTCGTCGAGGGGCGCATCGCAGAGGCGCACGGCGCCCCTGTGAGGGTGGACGACGTACCGATCCCCTTCGCGCCCACCTGGGCCCTTTCCAGCGCGGAGCACAGCTACCACGTGTTTCATCTCCTCCACGGAGCGCGCATCGCGCCGCCGCCCACCCGTGAACGGAGAGGGATCGAACCCGCCGCCCGCAGGTGAATCAACGCCGAAGCACGCGCTCCTCGAACCATGTTCCGACGAGGGCTGCCCCGATTGCGCGGAGGTTGCGAAACCGCAGCGCCGCGCTCTTGCGCTTCGTCACATCGATCTTGACCGGCACTCCGACCCACGTCGCCCCCCGGCGCACCAGCTTCGCGAGGGCTTCGGTCTGATAAGCGAAGCTGTTTGTGCGAATCTCGATGGAGCGCAACAGGTCGAGGCGGTGAATCACCGTGCCGTTGAAGTAGGGCAACGAGATGTCGAACAGAAGGTTGGCAAGCGCCGTGTAGCCTCGCGAGCCGACGCGACGCGGGAGCGGGCGCTCGTCGAGGTTCGTCGGGTAGGGCAGCACGATGTCGGCCTGGCCGAGGGCGTCGAGCGGCGCGGTCATCGCGGCCGTGGGGTTCTCGTTGTCGCCAGGCGTCATGAAGAGATAGTTCAGCCGCGCCTCGGCGATGGCCTGACGGTACACGCCGCCGAGGTTCCACGAGGTATCGTGGTGAAAGACGCGGATGCGGTCGTCGTCGCGCGCCAGCGAGTCCATGATTGCGCGGGTCCCGTCGACGCTTCCATCGTTGACGAGCAGGATCTCGTAAGACTCTACGCGCCCAGCCAACGCGGCGCGCGTCGAGGCGACCGCGGCGCGGAGGTTCGCCTCTTCGTTCAAGGCAGGGATCACCACCGAGACCGTACGCGCCCGTGCGCTCATGAAAGCCTCGGATATTGTGGAGGAAGAACCGGGGCGAGCCCGCCGTCGCGAAGACGCTGGGCGACAACGGCCGCGATCCCCGGCACGAGCGGGACGAAGACACCTACGCCCGCGGGCGCATCGGCGATCGAATACACCGGTCGTTCGCCGTGCGTCCCCTGACGCGAGGGGTCTTCATCGATGAAGAAGGCGACCTGCGCGCGCTGGCCGGCGACCCACACGCCCGCGATTGCGGTGCCGAAAACGCCGAAGCCGTCGGGCAGTGCGCGCGCGCGCGCCGCGACCTCGGCAAGCCAGGCGAGGGACTCGACGACGTTCACCTCAGCAGGCGAGCACGCATCGTCGGTGGCGGTCGGCGCGCGCGAAGCGATCAGCGTAATCTCCTTCTGCACGACCGTGGTCGAGACGAACGCAACGTGCAGCCCTGCGTCGCGGACGCAACGCGCGAGCAGCGTCGGCGTAAAGTGTGTGCAGTGGTCGGCGATAACCAGGTCGAAAGGGTTTACCTCATACCACGGCACCTGAATCACGATCTGGCCCGCCGGCGAGAGGCGTTCTGCGATCATGCGCAGGGTGGCGACAGGGTCTGGAATGTGCTCGAGCACGTGGACGAGCGACACAACGTCGAGCGCAGGGGGCACGTCGTCCCATCGGGTGAAAATGCCGTCGGGCGCCTCGGGGCGAGGGTTGGGCTCGTATCCGTAAACCGACCATGAAGGGAACATGGGCCGCACGATGCGCAGCGTCTCGCCGGTACCACAGCCGAAGTCGAGGTACCGCAGTGCCGAGGCATCGCCCCCGCGGCGCCGCACGACCTCGAAGACTCGCGTCGAGCGTCGGGCGAACTCTCCGGCGCCTGACAAGACGCTCTGCTCGGCGCGAGAGGGGCTCTGCCAATAGAGCGCGTACCCGGCGTACACCTCGGCGGCCTCGTCGCGCCACGCCGCGTCGACCACCTTCTGCACGGCTCCGCACGTCGAGCAGCAGGCGAGGCGCCCGCCCGCGGGCCACGGGCGGCAGTCCGAAGTGACCCGCGGGAGCGCGTGAAAATCGGCGAACTCGGTGAGCGCGCCATCACAGAGGTGACATTGAGCGCGCATCAGCGAGCCCAAAGCACAGGAAATGCTGGGGATGAGATCAATTCACCAGGCTCCGTGGTGATCTGGCGCGCGAAGGCCCCGCCGAACCCGAGCTCCGGCGCGAAGCGAGCGGGGTGTGTGAGATACCGAATGCAGAGCCCTCGACGCTGGCGCGCGCTACGGTTGGGCGGGCTCGCGTGCCAGGTGAAGCCATCGAACACGATCGCGTCGCCGGGCGCGAGCAGCGGCGCCATCACCTCGAAGCCGCGCCCGGTGGGATCGGAGGGCACGAGCGCGGTCGTGGCGTCGACGAGGGAGGCGCCGGTCTTGACGTGCACCGGCGCGACGGCGCCCACCCGATGGCTGCCGCGTGCGAGCTCCATGGCGCCGGACGCGGCGTCACAGGGGTCGAGCGCGATCCAGGTGGACACGAGCTGCGTAGGGTCGAAGGGGTAATACGACGCATCGTTGTGCCATGCGAAGGGCTCGCCTTCGCCGGGGGGCTTGTTGAAGACGATCGTCTCGAAGAGCTGCAGATGCTTCGCCCCGGTGAGGCGCGCCGCGAGGCCGAGCATCGCGGCGGAGCGAACGAGGGCGCTCAGCGCGGGCAGCTTTTTGAGGGTCACGATCGTTCTGGCGCCGCCCACGTGATGACGCCAGCACACGACGATCGGAACGCCTTGCGGCGTCACCGTCGTGGGCGGCTGCGCGAAGGCGCTTTCGATCTCCCGGTCGACGAGCCCGAGCGCGGTCGCGCCGACGAGGCCGCGAGCGACCACAAATCCGTCGCGCTGATAGTCGTCATGGGAGAGCTGCTCGAGCGCGTCGGCGGTGCTCACGGCTTCACCAGATAGGCCGCTGGCGCGTTCGTCCAGCTAAGGGTCTTGAGACGGAGCCCGGGGTGGGCGGTCAAGAACTCGTCGACCGCGCGACTCTCGCCGGGCCACTCCTTGATCGCATACTCGTCGAACAGCATCAAGCCACCCGGGACGAGGCTGCCCCAGAGCGGCTCCAACGCAGCGCGCGTCGGGGCGTACAGGTCGCAGTCGAAATGTACGAGGCTGAAGCGCACGCCCGGGTTCGCTTCCACAAACCTGGGAACCGTGAGCGCGATGTCGCCCTCGACGAGGCGGATCCGCGGCTTCTGTGGAATGAAGCGGTCGCTGTCGAAGATCGCGATCGCGTCGAGGAGCTCTTCGCGGTGAGCCCGCGGCGAATAACCGCCGGGCACGCGCTGCATGGCCGGATCGGGGGGGCCATCTTGAGCGTCGATCGAAGTGAATCCTTCGAAGTTGTCGAAGCCCCACACGGTCTTCGTGCGGTTGCCGATCGCGTAGGCCTCGAGCAGGTTGGCCCATGTAAGAAGGTCGAAGCCGCGGAAGACGCCCAGCTCTGCGATGTCGCCGGGGAGGTCGATCGTGAGCTTGAAGAGGTCGCTGTGGGCCATGAAGCGCTTGAGCCACTGTCGCCGCGCGAGCACCGGGAAGGCCTTGATCGCGTCGAGGGGGTCGCGGCCGTACTTCGCACAGTGCCTTCGAATGGCCTCCTCGACCTCGCCGTCTCCTGGCCGCTTGATAAACCCGTCAAAACTGTCAGACATGGCGTTCTCCGGTGCCGGGCTCAAACACTTGCTGGAGCGTGAGGTCGAGGTAGTGCTTCGTGGTCGTGTCGTGACGGCCGAACACGCGAAAGTCGCAGCTCAGGCGCGTCTTCTCGCTTCGGTTGAGGCCCGAGGCGTGCAGCGTGTCCGGATGGATGAGCAGCGCATCGCCGGGGCGCAGCACGAGCAGCTCGCCGCCGCCGGTCGAAGGGATGGCTTCGAACCACAGGTTGGATGACAGGCGCGGGACGTCGCGCCACGCGGTCTTGCCGTGATGCGAGCGCGCGTGAACCGCGACGCCCCCGACGTGGGCCTCAAAACAGTCGATCGGAACCCACACCGTTACGAAGTCTGAGAGGTGGCTGTTGTATTGGCGGTCGACGTGGGTCGGCACGCCCGCTGCGTCGTTACCGGGGTCGATGAAACGCGGCGATGGGTACATGTGCAGATAGAGCCGGTCGCTGCGCAGCACCGCGCGCAGCGCGGCGAGCAACGGCGGCGAGTCGGCGAGCAGCCGCCACAACAAGGGTGAACCTTTGACACGACCGGGAAAGTTGCCGCTAAAGAGAGCGCTCCCCTCTTCGTCGAGCGGCGTGCCCGCTGCGTCGGCGCGCTCTCGAAGGGCCGCGAGCCTCGCGCGCGCGGCGGCGGCTTCGCCCTGGAGCCACGTTCGGACCTCCGAAATTGCGCGGGTGTCGATGGCATTCGCAACCACCGCATAACCGCACTCGGAGAGGGTATCCACGATATCCAGTTCGATGGACACCGAAGTTTGATAGTACAACTGTCGAAGCGAAGTCAATTGCCATAGCTTTGGCGTGCGCGGGTGAGACCTTCCCGCGTCGCGTGGCTTTCAACGCGGGGGGCGTTCGCGATGACATTTCGTCGTCGACGTTCTGCGCGGTGGGCCGCTGCACGCTCGGCGCTGGGATTGTCCCTTCGGGGGGCGCTGTTTTGTTCGTGTGGGCGGCGCCACGGCGATCGGCTCACCCGACGGCTGAGTTCGCGCCGCCGGCCGATCGGGGATCGTCTGGCGTGCGCGAGATGTCTGCTCGGAGCGGGATCGGACTTGCTCCTGTTCGCCTTGTGACAGCACAGAAGGCTCCCGTGCGCGACGCCCGCGCCCACATCGAGCTCGATTGACTTTCTCTTCCATGATGGTTGGCTCGACGCGCTCCGCGATCGGCGGCCTGAGCTCTCGTCGACGCGGGCAGCGCGCGCCTGGCTCCGCGAGTCGCTCGTGGCAACCGGCCCTCGAGCGCTCGTCGCCGCCTTTCTTGGCACCACGACGGGCGCGCCCCTTCGGCCGGGTTTTTGGTAACCGTGTATCGCGGACGCTCTGCGCGCCGCGAGTCTCTCCCCGCTGGGATTCGGCGTGTCGTGCTTCGTCATGAATCCGCGCACGGCACGTATCTCAATGTCTTGATCGGTTGCCGGCCGACAGCACGCTCGGGTGTCGATGTTGGGTGTGCGTTGGGCGTGGTTTGTTGACCCGTTTCGAAGATCCGGCGGAGCGCTCCGCGGAGACCCGCGACGCCGAAAGAACGGCGCGCTTCTCAATCGTTCCACGCGGTAGGTCCGCTCACCCCACGCCGGGCGTACGCGGCGCCTTCGGCACGGGGAGCGCCCACTCGTGGCTCGCCGCGCCGATGTCGCGCAGGGCCTCCTGCGTCGCGGGCGGAGGCGGATCCGACGCAGGGCCGATGGTCTCGAGGAGCCGCTCGGTGGCGCCGCGGAGCTGGCGAATGCCCGCCACGGCGATCTGCTCTTGAAAGCGGATCGCGAAGGGGCTGCACGCGTCGAGGAGCGCGTCGAACACGTCGCGCGTGAACTCGAGCGCGGTCACCTCGGAGAGGGCGCGCACCGAGGCCGTGCGCGGCCGGCGCTCGACGAGCGACATCTGCCCGACGATGGTGCCCGCGCCCTGCGTGGTGATCACCCGCGGGCCGTCGGGCGCCGCGCGCAGAATGGCCACCTCGCCGGACACGAGGAAGAAGCACGAGCTGCCCGGCCGCCCCTCTTCGCACAGCGCCGCGCCGGCGGCGAAGCGGCACTCGCGCGCCGCGCCGAGCAGCACCTCGAGCTCGCGGGGGCTGTAGTCGCGGAGGCTGTCAAACACGCGGAGCGATTCGGGGGTGATCATCGCGCACCTCGGAGCCAGTCGATGAGGCGCCGCACGCCGCCGGGCTCGGCGGGAGGCTCGTCGGGCTCGTCGGCCTCGAGCGGCAGGCGCGTGGAGGAGAGCGCGGCGTCGATGCGGCCCTCGACCTCGCGGAGCCGCTGGGTCACCTCGCGGATCACCGCGCCCACGATGACCGACGAGGCCCGCGGCGCGACCATCTGCAGCGTGCGGAGGCCCTCGCGCGAGATCTCGCCCACCACGGCGGGCGTGGCGGCGACCACCGTGGCCGAGCGCGGCGCGGGGTCGAGGCAGGCCATCTCGCCGACGAAGTGTCCGACGCCCACGCGCGTAAACTCGCGGCGGATGCCGCCCGCGTCGGAGCACACCATGAGCGTGCCCTCGACCACGAACACGAGCGTGACGCCGGGCGCGCCCTCGCGGAAGAGCACGTCGCCCGGCGCGAAGGCGCGCCAGCGCACGCACGAGAGGAGCGCGTCGCCGTCGTCGGGCGCGAGGCGCGCGAACGACTCGACGGAGCGGAGGTACACCCGCGGGTCGGTCGCGATGCGCGGGGTGAAGGGCCGCCGCGGGGTGGACGGCGCGGGGCTCCAGCGCGCGGCGGGCTGCGACGACGCGGTGGCGGGCTGCGCGGCGAGCACCACGGGCGGCGACGAGGTGGTGGCGGGGAGCGCCTGGCCGAAGTCTTCGATCCACACGCGGCGGCCCTCGTCGCCCGCGAAGGGGACGAGCGCGCGGGCGAAGTCGACGGCGCGCGAGAAGCGCTCCGCGGGGTCGCTCGAGAGGGCGCGGAGCAGGAGCGCTTCGAAGCGCTCGGGCACCTCG
>CAISKJ010000670.1 GCA_903885885.1 uncultured delta proteobacterium | reverse complement strand
CGTCGGGGGTGGTGCTCGCGTCGGGCGCGGCGCTCGCGTCGGGCGCGCTCGCGTCGGAGGGAGCGCCCGCGTCGGAGGGAGCCACGGTGCCCGCCTCTTCGCGCTCGGTGAAATGGGCCGAGCGCGTGAGCGCCACGAGGAGCTCTTCGATGGAGAGGTCGGCGCCGCGGAAGCGCTGTTGGAGCTCGGCGAGGGCGCACGCCGTCTGGGCGCCCGAGGTCATGGCGTAGGCGTAGCGGAAGAGCTGCTTCGTGAAGCAGTCTTGCACCTCGGCGCTCGCGGCGAGGCGCTCGATGAGGGCGCGCGTGTCGGCCACGGCGCCGTCGGAGCCGAGGCTCCCCACGATCTCTCCGTGGGCGTCGATGGCCATGCCGTTTTCGCGCGTGCGATGGCGGCCCACGCCGTCAAAGAACTCGAAGGTGAACCCGATGGGGTCGATGAGCCGGTGGCAGTCGACGCACGGCCGCACGCTCGCGTGCATGGCGTACTGCTCACGAATGGAGCGCCGCGCGTCGGGGGCCGGCGGCTGCGCGTTGACGCCCGGCGGCGGCGGCGGCAACGGCTGACACAGGAGCCGCTCGCGCACCATGCGCCCGCGGTGCACGGGCGACGACGAGTTGGGCCGCGCGTGCGTGGCCATCACCGCGCCGAGCGTGAGCACGCCGCGCCGCTGCGCCTCGACCATGGACACGCGACGGAAGCCCTGCGCGTCGGGCGCGCCGTCGGGCGTGAGGTTGTAGAACGCCGCGAGGGTGGGGTCGACGAAGGTGAAGCTCGACGTGAAGAGCTCGGGCAAACGCGCGCCGGGGCGCAGGAGCGTCGCGTCGATGAAGCGATCGAACTCGCCCGCCATGGAGGCGCGCACCGCGGGGGTGAAGGCCGCGAAGGTGGCGCCGTCTTTGGGCACGGTGGCGAGGCGATCGACGTCGAGCCACTGGCGCACGAAGCGTCGCAGCGCGTCGCGCGCGCCGGGCGTGGCCACGAGCCTGCGGGCCTGCGCCTCGATGCCCGCGGGCGTGGCGAGCGCGCCGGAGCGGGCGGCTTCGAAGAGCGCCGCGTCGGGCATGCTCGCGGTGAAGAGGTACGACAGCTCCGAGGCGACCTCCCACGGGGTGAGTCGGTACGCGGTGCCCGACGGCACGCCGAGCTCGGCGCGGTAGAGGAAGTGCGGCGACTGGAGCATCGCCGAGAGCACCGCCTCGGCGCCCTCGTTGAAGCCCTCGCCGGCCGCGATGGCCGCGTGGAGGGTGACATATCTCGTCACCTCGTCGCTGGTGAGCGGGCGGCGGAAGGCGCGGGCGCCGAAGGTCTCGACGAGCTGGCGCGCGCAGGCGGCGTCGCCCGCGCCCGAAGGGGTGCAGGGCGAGACGCGCGTGAGGTCGCGCGTGGCGTCGGCGGCGATGCTCTCGGCGGCCACGCGGAGCTGCTCGGCGAGGAGCGGTGAGACCACGAGGGAGGTGGCGTCGTTGTCGAAGCCGTCGACGACGGGGTCGGCGGCGAAGCTCGCGCCGAAGTGCGCGTCGACGCCCGTGAGGTCGCGCACGGTGCGGTCGTACTCGGTGGGCGTGAGGCGTCGCAGCACGCGGGGCCCGGGGGTGACGGTGGCGCAGCGCGCGGGGGCGCCGCCGTCGCCGCCGGGGAGCGCGTCGGGGTCGTCGCAGGCGGGCGTCTGCACGCGCGCCACGAAGCGCGTGAGGGTGTCGTAGGCGGTGCTCCCGGGCGGCGTCACGGTGCCGCCGGTGTGGCCCATGGGGTGGCGCCCCGACGGGCGCAGAAGGAGCATGGGGACGCCCGCGAGCTCGGTGAAGGCCATGGCGCGCACGGCGCGAAAGTTGTGGTCGAGCCAGTCGCTCTCGGTCTCGGCGCGGAGCACGAGGCGCGAGTTGCGCGCGGTGCCCGCGGCGTTGTGGCAGCCGATGCAGCTCACGGCGAACACGGGGGTCCAGAGCTCGCGGCGAAACCAGGCGACGTCGGCGTCGCACACGGGGCCCGCGGTGGCGCCGTCGGAGAGCATCGCGGGCGCGTCGGTGGCGGCGTCGGTGACGTCGGCGTCGGGGTCGCAGCCGAGGGCCACGGCGCAGAGCGCGAGGGCGGCGAAGCGGGCGGCCCTCACGCGAGCACCTCGGGGAGCGGACCGGCGCCGCGCGAGGGGTCGCCGAAGGTGGGGTTGTCCATCCCCATCGCGTGGCAGAGGGTCACGAGCAAGCGCTGGTGGGGCATGTTGGTGAAGCGGAGGTAGCGGTCGGTGCGCATGCAGCCGCTCGCGCCGCCCGCGAGCACGAAGGGCACCGAGAGGCAGTCGTGGAGGCGCCCGTCGCCCATCTCTTTGGCCCACACGACCAATGAGTTGTCGAGCAGGGTGCCTTCGCCGCCGGGCTCGGGCATCTCGGCCATGCGCCCGATGAGCCACGCGAACTGCTCGGCGAACCAGCGCTCGGCGGCTACAAACTGCGCGACGCCGGCCTCGTTGCTGTCGCTCATGTGCGAGAGCGCGTGGTGGCCTTCGCTCTGGCCGAGCCAGGTGAACACGTGGGGGGCCACGGTGTGCGCCCACTGGATCGAAGCGACCTTCGTTGCGCCGCACGAGAGGCCCGCGAGCATGAGCTCCATCTGGGCGCGGCCCACGCGGGGAAAGTTCTCGTTGGCGCGGTGGTCGATGGACATGAGCGCGGGCGGCGCGCACGCGGTGGTGGGTGTCGTGGGGCCGCCGGTGAGCGAGGTCTCGACGCGGCGCAGCGACTCGAGGTGGGCGTCGAGCTTGCGGCGCTCGTCGGCCCCGACGCGGGATTGCAGGTCGCGGAGCTCACCGCGCACCAGGTCGAGCACGCTGCGGCGGCGCACCATCATGGCGTCGATCATTCCCGGGGCGGGCGTCATCGAGCCGAAGAGTCGGCGGTACACGTTGGCGGGCTCGTCGTCGGGGGGCACGTAGCGCCCCGGGGCCTCGTAGAGCATGCGCGTCTGCGAGTTGCCGCCCCACGCGCTGGTCTGCACGCCGAGGTCGAGGGAGGCGATGCGCGAGCGCGCGCCGACGGCGCGGGCGATGTACTGATCGACGGACATGCCCATGGAGGGCGACGAGGCCGAGCCGCTGCCGGTGAGCATGGCGCTCATGCCGCCCTCGTGGTTGCTGGCGCCCACGAAGTCGATGCCGTCGAGCACCACGAGGTGGCGCTTCACGGGCGTGAGGGGCTCGAGGATGGAGCCCGCGGGGAAGGACCACGCCGCGCCCGAGCCCGTAGGGCGCCAGTGGCGGTGCACGGTGCCGTTGGGCGTGAAGAAGATCACCACGCGCTGCGCCGCGCGGGTGCAGCTTGCGTGGGAGTCACCGCGAAAGAGGGTGAGGAGCGGCCCAGCGACCGCCGCGAGGGCGGCGCTGTGCACGAAGGCCCGGCGGCCGATCTTGATCTCCATGGCGGAGCTCTTTGTGCCCCACGCGCGCGCCGAGCGATCTCACAATCGTGCGAGGTTGTTACGTCAGGGCCGCGGCGTGCGGCGCGGCGGGTCTTTGAGGCCGTAGCGCTCCATTTTGTAGATGAGCGCGCGGCGCGAGATGCCGAGGGCGATGGCGGCGTGCGACTGGTTGTGCTTGTGGTCTTCGAGGGCCGCGACGATGGCCTCGCGCTCGACCTCGTCGACCATGGAGCGCAGCGGCGGCGCCCCGTCGCGGGCCTTCGGGCGCGCGAGGAGGGTCGGGGGCAGGTGCTCGGGGCGCAGCTCGGCGCCGTCGGCCATCGCGATGGCGCCCTCGATCACGTTGCGCAGCTCGCGCGCGTTGCCGGGCCACTCGTAGCGCGTGAGCGCCTCGACGGTCTCGGGCGCGAGAATGTGGCGGCCGCCGCGCTCGACGATCACCCGCTCGACGAGGGGGAGCACGTCGCGCGGCCGCTCGCGCAGCGGGGGCACGGTGATGGTGACGCCGTTGAGGCGAAAGTAGAGGTCTTCGCGGAAGCGCCCGTGGGCGAGCTCGGCGGCGAGGTCGCGGTGCGTCGAGGCCACCACGCGCACGTCGACGGCGACGGGCTGCGTGGCGCCCACGCGCAGCACGGCGTGCTCCTCGAGCACGCGCAGGAGGCGGGCCTGGTTGGTGGCCGACAGCTCGCCCACCTCGTCGAGGAGGAGCGTGCCGCCGTGGGCCGCTTCGAACACCCCGACCTTGCGCTCGACGGCGCCGGTGAAGCTCCCGCGCTCGGGGCCGAAGAGCTCGCTCTCGGCGAGCGACTCGGTGAGGCTCGCGCAGTTGATGGCCACGAAGGGCCCCTTCGCGCGGGCGCTGCACTTGTGCAGGGTGCGCGCGATCACCTCTTTGCCCGTGCCCGTCTCGCCGTGCACGAGCACCGCGAGGTCGTGCGCGGCGATGCGGCGCACCATCGCGAACACCTGCTGCGTAGCGGGATCGACGGCCACCACGTCGCCGTCGACCTCGACCGCGGCCTCTTCGCGCTTCGCCGGCGCGAGGGGCACGTAGACCACGCGCGTGCTGCCCAGGCGCACGATGGCGCCGGGCGTCACCGCGGCCGCGGCGGTCACCCGCTTGTCGTCGAGCCAGGTGCCGTTGCTGCTCCCCTGGTCGCGCACGAGCACGTGGTCGCCGCGGTAGAAGAACTGCGCGTGTTGCCGCGACGTGCGCTGGTCGTCGAGGCGCACGTCTTGATCCTCGCCGCGCCCGACGCGGAGCGATTTGCCGCGCGGCAGGAGCACCACGCGCGGCGGGTGCCCGGGCTCCTCGATGATGAAGCGGGCCGCGGGTGCCGAGTCGAGGCTGGCGAACGAATCCGACGTGCTTGTATCCGTGTGCTCCATGGCGGCTGCGCACTTAGCAAGACGCCGACCGCCCCGCGCTCAGGCCAAAACACTACAAATCAAGACATTTGCGCGCGTCGGGCGCTACGAGGTGTCCGCGCTGTGCACGCCGGCACTGTGCACAGCTTGCTCAGTGAGCACACGGGGCCCCAGGAGGCCCCCGGTGTCAGACAGGAACGGTGGGGAGGGGGGAGCGCGACGCGCTCAGCGGCAGGTGCCGAGGCGGCAGGTGGTGCCCGTGGCGCAGGTGCGGCCGCAGGCGCCGCAGTTGGTGTTCGACGTGTTGAGGTTGGCCTCGCAGCCGTCGGTCGCGTTGCCGTTGCAGTTGGCGAAGCCCGTGAAGCACGCCGAGATGGCGCAGGCGCCCGCCGAGCAGGTGGGCGTGGCGTTGGCGAAGCGGCACACGGTGCCGCAGGCGCCGCAGTGGGTGGCGCTCGCGTCGCAGTTGGCGAAGGAGCCCGTGCACGCGATGCCGCAGGTGCTGGCGGCGCAGGTCGCGGTGGCGTTGCTGGGCACCGCGCAGGTGCGGCCGCAGGCGCCGCAGTTGGTGTTCGACGTGTTGAGGTTGGCCTCGCAGCCGTCGGTCGCGTTGCCGT
>CAISKJ010000669.1 GCA_903885885.1 uncultured delta proteobacterium | reverse complement strand
GGGGCGCCCGCTCGCGGCCCCCGCGAAGATGCCCCAGTGGTTGGCGACGGCGCGCTCCCCCGCGGCGTCGGAGGGCGTGTTGATCACGCCGCGGCCGCGCACCCACATCGTGGTCGAGCCGCCGCCGTCGAGGTTGAACGACTGCCACGCCCCCAAGAGCTCCATGAGCCTCGCCATCTCGGTGCCGTACATGCCCGCGCTGGTGGCCGAGCGGCCGTCGACGGTGACGAGCATGAACGTGCGACGGTCGCGCGTGAGACCCATCGCCGTGCGAGGGTTGCGCGCGCGCATGTCCGACCGATCGGGGAAGCACGACGACGCCGTCGGGTCCGCGCAGGTGTAGCGGCGCCCCTCGGTGATGAGCTCGGGAAAGCCGCTCACGAGCGCGGTGAGGCCGCGCGGCACCGCGGTGGTCACCGTCGAGGGCATCCAGCCGTCGACGACGCCGAGGCGCGCCGCGTTCTGCTTCACCCACTCGGTGTGTGAGAACTCGACAGAGCTGGGACCGAAGCCAATCCATCCATAGCGACGATAGTACCACTGGTCCGCGACGGCCGTGTCGGCGCCGGTCTGCCGCACGGGCCACGCCGCGCCGCCGCCGATGGCGTAGCCGTACACGCGCGGCCCTGCGACGAAGAAGTCGCCGTTGGTGGCCACCTGCACACCCGCCGCGCTCGCCCAGGTGCTCGTGCGCTGAAACGCCGTCGGCGCCCGCGTCGCGGTCACGTGAACGTAGTCGTTGCAGAGCGAGACGATCGTCGCGCGAAAGCTCGTCGCGGGCGACGCGGTGCGCCCGACCACGACGCGCACCCCGGCGAAGGGCCGGGTCTCGGTGCGCGACGCGATGGTCTGCGCCCGCGCGACGGAGGGGACGAGCGCGGCGACGACGAGGGCGACCCGTTGGAGTGTCTTCACAGCGCGCGTTTCTACCACCAACCCGACGCCGTAGAGTGCCTGCGCGCGACGCCCTTCGTGTAAGCTGACGGCGCCCCATGCGTCGCTTCGCCCGAACCCTCACAGCGATCGGCCTGTCGCTCGCACCCGCCGCGGCCGACGCCGAGCGGTACATGCCCGGGCGCTTTCAGCTCACGCAGTATTGGGTCGCCGACGAGGCCACCGACAACGCCGACGAGCGCCTCGTGCAGGTGATCGACCCGTCGGGCTCGACGCTCGCGTGGGCGTGTCAGCGCTTCGTCTCTTCGCTCACGATGGAGGGCACGGGGCGCACGTGGGACGGTCGCCTCCTCAACTGGGCGTCGCGCACCCACGGCCGCGCGTGCTTCACCGAGGTCGACACGGGGCAGTATCCCTTCGGCACCGGCGTGCAGGGCTACGCGCTCGTGCCCTTTCGCTCCCTCGCGGTCGACAGCCGCTTCATCCCCATCGGGCACGTGGTCGAGCTCCCCGAGCTCCGCGGCATGCCCCTGCCCGACGGCACGCGCCACGACGGCTGCTTCGTCGCCGTCGACGGCGGCGGCGCCATCCGCGGCCATCACATCGACCTCTTCGTGCCCACGCGCGGCGACTACGAGCGCCTCGCCTTCGCGCGCGAGCTCCCGCGCCGCGTGGCGGTCGTCGTCGACGCGCCCCGGTGCGCCCCCGCGCAGCGCTTCGCGACCGTTCCGCTGCCCGACCACATGCCGTCGGACCCGCGCGTCGCGCCGCGTTGGTAGGTCGCCTGTCGCGGCGTTGACAGGCCGCGCGGAGGGTGCGACTTGTCGCCGGTGCGCTTCGTGTGGATGATCGTGGGCCTCACGGCCGCCTGGGTTGCCGCAGCGGG
>CAISKJ010000668.1 GCA_903885885.1 uncultured delta proteobacterium | reverse complement strand
GCGCCGAGTGTACGGGCGGCCGCATGTGCTGCGACCGCGTGTGCGTCGACGTGCAGTCGAGCGCCACGCACTGCGGCCGGTGCAACAACGTGTGCGACCCGCCCAACGGCACGCCCGCGTGCGTCATGGGCGCGTGCGCCGTCACCGCCTGCGCCGCGGGCTTCGGCGACTGCGACATGAACCCCGCCAACGGCTGCGAGGTGAGCCTCACGAGCGACGCGACCCGCTGCGGCAGCTGCACCAACCGCTGCCCGGCGCCCGCGGGCACCAGCGCGACCTGCACCGCGAGCCGCTGCGAGACGGCCTGCAACCGCGCCCTCGGCGACTGCGACGGCAACGCCGCCAACGGCTGCGAGGCCGACCTCGCCGGGTCGCTCACCAACTGCGGCATGTGCGGCCGCACGTGCCCCGCGGGGCCCAACGCGACGGCGTCGTGCAACCTCGGCGACTGCGAGGTGCGCTGCGCCCCGGGCTTCGGCGACTGCGACGAGAACCCCGCCAACGGCTGCGAGACCAACCTCGCGGTGACGGCCTCGAACTGCGGCAGCTGCGGCGTGGCGTGCGCCGCGCCCAACGCGACGCCGACCTGCACCGCCGGCGCGTGCGCCGTGGGCCTGTGCAACCCGGGCTTCGCCAACTGCGACCGCGACGCGGCCAACGGCTGCGAGACGCCCACCGGCAACGACCCGCTCAACTGCGGCGGCTGCGGCGTGCGCTGCGCCGCGGGCTCGGTGTGCTCGGGCGGCGCGTGCCAGCTCACCTGCGCGCGGCCGCTGGTCACCTGCGCGGGCGCCTGCGTCGACACGAGCAGCACGCTCGCCCACTGCGGCGCCTGCGGGCGCGCGTGCGGGGCCGTCGCCAACGGCGCGCCCGCGTGCGTGGGGGCCTCGTGCACGATCGGGACGTGCAGCGCGGGCTTCGCCGACTGCGACGGCGCGCCCGCCAACGGCTGCGAGGTGAACCAGAACACCGACGTGGCCAACTGCGGCGGGTGCCGCGTGGCCTGCAGCCGGGCCAACGGCACGCCCTCGTGCGCGAGCGGCGCGTGCGCCATCGCGTGCAACGCGGGCTTCGCGAACTGCGACAACGACCCGTCGGACGGCTGCGAGATCGCGACGGGCACCGACCCCCGCAACTGCGGCGCGTGCGGCAACACCTGCGCGCTCCCCAACGCCACGGCGGCCTGCGCCGCGGGCGCGTGCGCGATCGGCACCTGCAACGCGGGCTACGCGAGCTGCGACCGCCTCGCCGCCAACGGCTGCGAGACGCCGACGGACTTCGACGAGGCCAACTGCGGCCGCTGCGGCGTGGTGTGTCCGGCGGGCCAGTACTGCGTGGCGGGCGCGTGCTCGACGGTGTGCCGCGCGCCCCTCACGGCCTGCGGCCTGCGCTGCGTCAACACCGCCTCCGACGCGGCCAACTGCGGCGCCTGCGGCCGCGTGTGCGCCCTGGGCTACGTGTGCAGCACGTCGCGCTGCGTGGTGGCGCCGCCCGCCAACGACAACTGCGCCACCGCGACGGACATCAACCTCGCGGCGGGCTCGCGCATCGCCCTCTCGGTCAACATGACCAGCGCGACGCACAGCCTCGACTCGCCCTGCGACACCGTCGGCGGCGGCGACGTGTTCTATCGCTTCACGCTCACGCGCCGCGAGCTCATCTACGCCGACACCTTCGGCACGCCGTGGGATACCAAGCTGTTTCTCGCGACGTCGTGCACCGCGCAGGTTCGCACCACGCAGACGCCGGGCGACCTCGTGTGCGACGACAACCTCGGCGCGAGTTGCACCACCGGCGGCGCCGCCTCGCAGATCTACACGGTGCTCCCCCCGGGCACCTACTACCTCGTGGTGTCGTCGAACGGCGTGCCCGCGACGGCCACGATTCGCTTCGAGCACGTGAACATCGGCGTGGGCACGGTGGCCCTCCTCGCGCGCGGCCTCTCGGTGCGCGCGGGCACCACGGTGGCGGGCGGCACGAGCGGGTACTCGGCCACCTGCGGCGGCACCGGGGCCGAGCAGGCGTTCTGGTGGCCCACCTGCCCCGAGCAGCTGGCGGGTACGCTCACGGCCAACACCTGCGGCCGCGCGACGTGGAACACCGTGCTCAGCGTGGTGAGCGGCGCGGGCACCGACAACCTCTGCAACAACGACAGCACCACCTGCGCGCCGCAGTCGACGCTCACGGCCCCGCTCGTGGGGGGCGCGGGCGTTCACGCGCTGGTGGTCGACGGGTTCAGCGGGGCGGGCGGCGCGTACAGCGTGCTCGTGTCGCGGCCGTAACGGTCGGGCCCGAAGGCCCGCACGCCGGGGTGGTGCGCCCCGGCGTGCGCGGCGCTCAGAGGTCGAAGAGGGGCACGTCGCCGAGGAAGTCGCGCTTGCCGACCTCGACGCCGCCCGCGCGCAAGAGCCCGTACGCCGTGGTCACGTGAAAGTAGAAGTTGGGCACCGTGCGCGCGAAGAGCGCGTCGGGCGCGTAGAGCCCCCGCGCGGGGTTGTTGGGCAGCGGCACCACCGTCTTGGCGGTGACCGCGGCGAAGTCTTCGGCGCGGAAGGTCTCGAGGTACGCGACGCACGACGCGATGCGGGCGCGGAGTTCTTCCATCGTGGTCTCGGTGTCGGCGTGCACGGGCGCCTCTTTGCCGGAGAGCGAAGCGGCGAAGCGCTTGGCGCCGTCGCACGCGATCTGGATCTGCCGCGAGAAGGGCAGCATGTCGGGCGCCACGCGCGCCGAGAGAAAGTTGTCGACGTTGAACTTGCGCGCCTCGGCGTGCTGCGTGGCCTTCACGAGAATGGCGTCGAGCGCGCGGAGCGTGCGAAGAAACTGCTGAACAGCGGCGAAGTACACGGTCGAGACCTTTGGGAGGGGAGTGAGGGAGGGCGCCGGGGGCTCAGCGCGGGCAGTACCACGACGGCATTGTGATCGGGTCGATGGTGCGGGTGAGCAGCGTGAGCGTGTAGAACATCACGTCGAAGAGCAGCAGCGTGCCGCCGAGGCGCGAGAGGCCCACCACCACGGCGCCGCGGCCCCACGTCGCCGGCGCGCGGCCGCACACGGCGTAGGTGACGGCCCCCGCGAGGGCGCCGCCGAGGAGCGAGACCGCCGAGCGGCCGTACCAGTCCATGCCGACGGTCTCGACGGCGCGGGCGAAGACCCAGCGGCGCTCGAGCGCGAGGTACCACAGCGTGGGCCAGTGACCGAGCACGCTCACGAGGAAGAGCAGCCCGAAGACGGCTCGGCCCAGCGCGAAGGCCAGCATGATGCGCGCGACGGGGCGCATCACACGGCCCTGTACGACACGATGAGCACGCCGCTCACGACGTTGAACCACACCACCGCGGCCACGAAGAGGCTCATGGCGGCGTAGACCCGCCGCAGGGGCTTCTCGTCGGGCTCGCTGAGGCGGCCGCCGAGCACGCCGAGCGCGAGCGCGAGGGGGAGCGCGATGGTGGCGAGGTTCTCTTTCACGTCGAAGAGGTTCGAAATCATCGGGTGGTGCTGATCGAGGAAGAGCGCGCGCACGTGGTAGCGGTACGTGGGGTAGAGCAGCGCGCCGAGGGCCATGGTGAGCGCGTAGGCGACGGCCACCACGCGGCCGTAGATGCGCTCGAGGCGCACGCGGCTCTGGCCCCGCAAGAGCGCCGGCATCTGCAGGAGCAGGTGCGTCGACGACCCGAGGAGGGCCACCGACGAGACGAAATGCAGCACCAGCAACAGCTTGCGGAGGCCGTAGAGAAAGGTCTGGGCGTGCGCGGGTACGTCGCAGGGCGGCATCGGGAGGGTGAACCGGCCGCGAGGGTAGGTCAGGTGCGCGCGCCGCGGCAACCCGCTCGGCGGCGCCCAACCGTGTTAGAAGCCGGGCCGATGGCTGTTCAGTGGTACCCCGGTCACATGACGAAGGCGCGGCGCGAGCTCGCCGACCTCATGCCTTCGCAAGACGTGATCATCGAGGTGCTCGACGCGCGCATGCCCGCAGCGAGCGCCAACCCCTTCGTCGCCGAGATTCGCCGCGACAAGCCCTGCGTGAAGGTGCTCAGCAAGGCCGACCTCGCCGACCCGGAGGTCACCGCCGGGTGGCTCGCGCACTTCGAAGCCGACGAGTCGGTGCTCGCCATCGCCACGTCGCTGGCCATCGCCGGCGAGGTGAAGACCCGCGTCCCCGCCCTGTGCGAGCGCATCTCGCGGCGCACGCGCGGCCCCACGAAGACCACGCGCGCCGTGATCGTGGGGATTCCCAACGTCGGTAAGTCGACGCTGACGAACACGCTCATGGGGCGCCAGGTGGCGGCCGTGAGCGACAAGCCCGCGGTCACCAAGGTGCGCCAGCAGGTCACGCTGCCGAGCGGCATCGCGCTCAGCGACAACCCGGGCCTCCTGTGGCCGCGCATCGAAGACAACGCCTCCACGATGCGCCTCGCCCTCGGCGGGGCCATCCCCGACACGGCGCTCGACTACGAGAGCGTGGCCCTCTTCGGCGCGCGCTTCTTCCTCGAGAAGTATCCGGCCCTCGTGATGGCCCGCTACAAGCTCAAGGCGCTCCCCGCGTCGGCCACCGAGCTCATCGAAGAGATCGGCCGGCGCCGCGGGTGCCTGCGCGCGGGCGGCGTGATCGAGGTCTACAAGGCCGCGAGCATCCTCGTGCACGACTTTCGCTCGGGCGCGCTCGGGCGCATCAGCCTCGAACGCCCGCGCAGCATGACGTAACGTCGGCCTCGCGATCCGTCGGCGCCGCACGTCTGCCGCGCACCGCTTCGCTCCCTCACACAGCAGGAGATCTCACCATGAAACACGTGTTGTTTTGTCTCGTTGCGGTCATTGTCGGATGCACGAAGGCGGCGCCCCCGACGCGCCACGCGCGCGTTGCCGTTGGAGCGGCCGACGCCGCGACCGACGCCGGGGCCTCATCGGTGCCTTCGGATCAGCGCCCGTCGGAGTTCCTCGTCGAGGAGGAGGGCGGCGTGCAGCGCGTCGTCGTGGGCCCCCTGCGCGTCGAGGCGCGCGGCGAGGCCATGACGCCCGCCGAAGAGGCCACGACGCGGCCCATCGAGGTCGCGGTGCGCGCAGCGCGCGGATGGCTCTTCGCCACCGACCGCGGCGAGGTCTACCGCAGCGACACCTTCACCGGCAGGTTGAGCCCGGTGCGCGCCTTCGGGTGCGTGCGACCGCTACCACCACGGCCACCGTTGGCCGGGGCCGGGCTCTTCGCCAGAATTTCCCCGGGCTCGGTGAGAGCGCTGGGTAGTAGCGACATGCGCCGCTCGGACATGGGTGCGGAGATCGATGACGCCGAGCGCGACAGCTACCGCCGCGAGGCGCCCGAGCCGCGCGAACAGTCGGTGGGCATGCGGCCTCCCGCAGCCTTCGTGAGCTACGGGCGCGCGGCCTTCGAGGCGCCCGACGGGCACACGCTGCTCTGGTCCGACGGCGACGCGCTGCACGCGCTCGACGTGCCCGACGCCGTGGCGCTCGCGTGGACGAGCGCGACGCGCGGCGCCGTCATCGTGGGGTACCGCGCGCTCAAGACCACGCGCGACGGCGGGCGCACGTGGCGCGACGTCGACCTCGGCGCGGCGCTGCCGCTGTCGGTCGCGGGGCGCGCCGACG
>CAISKJ010000667.1 GCA_903885885.1 uncultured delta proteobacterium | reverse complement strand
GCTCTGCCCACGTCGAGCGCCACGCGTTCGACCAGCACGCGGTCGAGCGCAACGTCGGCCCCGGCGTCGACCGCGCCGTCGGCCCCGGCGTCCATCGCGGCCGCGTCCATCACGGACGCGTCGATCGTCGCATCGCTGTCAGCGTCGATCGTCACAGCGTCGGTCGTCCCATCGGGCGCTGCGTCGGGCGTCTCAGCGTCGGCGACGGGCGCGTCGACGGTGACCGCGTCGGCCGCCGCGGCGTCGGCGGGGCCGTCGGGCGCGGCGTCGGCGGGGCCGTCGGGCGCGGCGTCGGGGGCGACAGGGTTCAGCTCGCCGAAGCAACCGGCGAGGGCAGCGCAGAGCGCGGCGACGCGCGCAGTCCGATTCATGGGGAAAACGCTCCGTGAGCTGACGTGCCGTTACGACGAGGCGCGGAGCTTGCCGACGACGGCCGCGAGGTCGTCGGGCAGGGGCGAGGTGACGCGCGTCTCGGCGCCCGTGACGGGGTGCGCGAACACCACCTCGCTCGCGTGGAGAAAGTGCCGCTCGAGCGTGACGCCGAGGTCGTCGGCGAGGCGCGGGCCGCGGTAGAGCCGGTCGCCCACGAGCGGGTGACCGATGGCGGCGAGGTGGGCGCGCACCTGGTGGCGAAACGCCGACTCGAGCTCGACCTCGACGAGGGTGTAGTCGCCGAGGGGCCGTACGGGGCGGTAGCGCGTCACCGCGGGGTGCGTCTTGGTGCCGGCGCGCAGACGCACGTGCTCGGTCACCACCTCGACGCGCTTGGGGTCTTTGCGGTGCGGCACCAGAGGGAGCTCGACGGACCCCTCGGAGGCGATGCGCCCCTCGACGAGCGCGAGGTACCGCTTGGTGGTGCGCCCCTCGCGCATCGACTCGCGCAGGGCGTCGAAGGCCGCGGCGTTGCGCGCCACGATGAGCAGCCCGCTGGTGTCGGTGTCGAGGCGGTGCAGCACGCCCGGCTCGCGCCGGCGATAGCCCACGGTCTTCGTCTCGGGAAAGCGCACCACGAGGCCGTTGGCGAGGGTGCCCAGCTCGTCGGGGCGGAGCGGGTGCGTGGGCATGCCCGCGGGCTTGTCGACCACGACCACGGCGGGGTCTTCGTGGCGCACCACGACGACGATCGACGCGTCGTCGAGGGGCGTAAAATCCTGCGGGGGGAGCGCGCCCTGGATCACCACCACGGCGCCGGCGGCGATCACGTCGCCCTTGCGCTTGCGGCGGCCGTCGACGCGCACCTGGCCCTCGTCGAGCAGGGTGCGGGCGCGGGCGCGCGACAGCTGCGGGAGCTCGTCGACCAGAAAGCGATCGAGGCGCTTGCCCGCGTGCGCCTCGGTCACGGTAAGGGTAATGGCCTCGGGCGCGTCGGGCGTCTCGGGGGTGTCGGTGGCGACGGGGGCGTCGCTGATATCGAGGGTATCGTTCGGTTCGGTATTCATCGAAGGGCGCAACGCATATCACGGTTGCGCCGCGCGGCGATACATGGCCCCCGACGGGCTCAGTCTGTGATCTGCCAGCCGCCGACCTCGCGCCCCACCACGTTGCGCACGCGCCGCAGCTCCCACCCGTCGGGCTCGCGCCACGCGCCCGGCGCGGCCTCGGCGAGGGCCCACGCCACGAGCGCCGGCAGCGCCTCCATCGCGCCCGAGTGGACCTTGACCACCACGGAGGTCTCGCGCCCCGGGAGCGCGACGCAGAAGAGGCCCCCCGCCCCCACCTTCACGGCCATGGGCTCGCGCGCCGCGCGCACCACGTCGAGGTCGAGGCGCCCCGTCCCCGAGGTGAGGTCCGGGTGCGCGGCCATCGCGAGGCCGATGCGCCCGAGGCGCGCCGTCCACGCGTCGTCGGCGCTCCCGCGCTCGGCGGACTTCATCGCGAGCGCGAGGGCCTCCCACGAGCGCGCCACCGCCGAGAGGGGCTGAACGAACGTGGGCACGCCGCAGCCGTCGATGGCGTGCGCGGGCGTGTGCTCCATCCACTGCGCGAGGCGCCCCGCGATGCGCTGCTGGAGCGGGTGCTCGATGGGACGATAGTCCGCCTCCCACCCGTTGTGGAGCGCCGCCGCGAGCATGAAGGCGTGCTTGCCCGAGCAGTTGTTGTGCAGGTCGGTGAAGCGCCCTCCCCCGCGCAGAATGGCCTCGGCGCTCGGCGCGTGGCCCGGCGGGTGCGCGCCGCAGCGGAGCCCCTCGGCGGGCGCGCCGAAGCGCGCGAGAATGGCGGTCACCACGGCGAGGTGCGCGGGCTCGGCGTTGTGCGAGGCCGCCCCCACGGCGAGCTCCTCGGCGGTCACCGTCGGGTCGCCGAGGGCCTCGAGGGAGCACGCGAGCTGAAAGGGCTTCGACGACGAGCGGTACGTGGTGTCGCGGTCGTCGCCGGCCTGCCACACGACGCGCCCGCCGCGCACGGCCACGGCCGACGCGGGGTGCTCGCTCTCCAGGCACGCGCCGCGGTATTGGAGCACGGTCGGCATCGCTCAGCGCCCCTTGGGCTTGAAGCGGTTGCCGGCCTTCATGAAGCGCGACTTCGCGTCGGGCTTCTTGTCGCCCTTCTTGGCCTCGTTGCGGGCCTTGCCGTCGAAGGGAACGAGCCCGCTGTTGATGCTCGCCGCGGTCGCCACGTTGGCGCTCCCGCCGCCGCCCTCGAGCACGCGCACGCGGTCTCGCAGGCTCGCCGCCCGTTCGAAGTCGAGGTCCTCCGCCGCCTCGATCATCTCGGCGCGCAGCTCCTCGATGAGGGCGCTCTTCTCGGCGTCGGTGGCGGGGGCCTTCGCCTCCATCGCCTCGCCGCGCTTGCGCGTCGAGACGTTCACGTAGTCGCTGGTGCCCGCGGCGGGGTTCAGGTCGGTGATGGCGCGCTTCACCGACGCGGGGGTGATGTTGTGCGCCACGTTGTAGGCGCTCTGAATGGTGCGGCGCCGGTCGGTCTCCTCGATGGCGTTGCGCATCGAGTTGGTCATCGTGTCGCCGTACATGATCACCCGGCCCTCGAGGTTGCGCGCGGCGCGCCCGATGGTCTGAATGAGCGACCGCGGCGAGCGCAGAAAGCCCTCCTTGTCGGCGTCGAGAATGGCCACCAGGGCCACCTCCGGGAGGTCGAGGCCCTCGCGCAGGAGGTTGATGCCCACGAGCACGTCGAACTCGCCGCGGCGCAGGTCTTTCAAGATCTCGACGCGCTCGAGGGTGTCGATGTCCGAGTGCAGGTAGCGCACCTTCACGCCGAGCTCCTGGTAGTACTCGGTGAGGTCCTCGGCCATGCGCTTGGTGAGCGTGGTCACGAGCACGCGCTGCTCCTTCTCGACGCAGGTGCGAATCTCGCCGAGGAGGTCGTCGACCTGCGAGCCCACCGGGCGCACCACGATCTGCGGGTCGATGAGCCCCGTCGGACGAATGATCTGCTCGACGAACTCGCCGCCCGTCCTGGCGAGCTCATAGTCGCCCGGCGTCGCCGACACGTAGATCACCTGGTTCATGCGCGCTTCGAACTCGTCGAACTTGAGCGGCCGGTTGTCGAGCGCGCTCGGGAGCCGAAAGCCGAAGTCGACGAGGGTCTCCTTGCGCGCCCGGTCGCCGCGGTACATCGCGCCCACCTGCGACACGGTCTGGTGGCTCTCGTCGATGATGGTGATGAAGTCCTTCGGAAAGTAGTCGATGAGCGTGGGCGGCGCCTCGCCCGCGCCGCGCCCCGAGAGGTGCCGCGAGTAGTTCTCGATGCCGTAGCAGAAGCCCACCTGCTCGAGCATCTCGAGGTCGTAGAGGGTGCGCTGCGCGATGCGCTCCTTCTCGATGAACTTGTTGAGCGCCTCGAGCTCCTTGATGCGCACCCGCAGCTCGTCGCGAATGGTGTTGATCGCCCGCGCCAGGAGCTGCTTCGGCGTCACATAGTGCGAGTTCGGGTAGATGGTGACGCGCGGCGCCTTGCGCAGCACCTTGCCGCGCAGCGGGTCGATCTCGGCGATGTCGTCGATGGTGTCGCCGAAGTAGGCGATGCGCAGCGCCATCGACTCTTCGTAGGCGGGAAACACCTCGACGATGTCGCCCCGCACGCGAAACGTGCCACGGTGAAAGTCGACGTCGTTGCGCTCGTACTGCATCTCGACGAGGCGGCGCAGCAGGTGGTCGCGGGGGTAGTCCTCGTTCACGCCGAGGTCGGCCACCATGCCCATGTAGGCCTCGCGGTCGCCGATGCCGTAGATGCACGACACCGAGGCCACGATAATCACGTCGCGGCGCGCGAGGAGCGAGCGCGTGGCCGAGTGGCGCATGCGGTCGATGGCCTCGTTGATCATCGAGTCCTTCTCGATGAACGTGTCGCTCGCGGGGATGTACGCCTCGGGCTGGTAGTAGTCGTAGTACGAGACAAAATACTCGACGGCGTTCTTGGGGAAGAGCTCGCGCATCTCGCTGTAAAGCTGCGCCGCGAGGGTCTTGTTGGGGGCGAGAATGAGCGTCGGCTTCTGCATCGCCGCGATCACCTTCGCGGCCGTAAACGTCTTGCCCGACCCGGTCACCCCGAGCAGCACCTGGTGCTTCTTCTTCTCCACGATCCCGTTGCAGAGCGCCTCGATGGCCCGGGGCTGGTCGCCCTGCGGCGCGAACTCGCTCACAAGTTCAAAGAGCTGAGACATAGAACGGCACCGTTCGCGCGGATCGTCGCCGCGGTCAAGGCCCGTCGCCGCGGCGCGCAGGCCCCGCGCGGTTGCATCTGGCGCTCGCGCGCGGATCGCGCTACCTGTCGCCCCCCTTTACGATGGCGCCCCCGAACGACAAGCCCTCCGCGCACCGCCCGCTCCTGCGTCGCAACCACGCGAAGCGCGCGCTGGTGAACGTCGGCGGCCCCGTCGAGACCGCGGGCGACGAGGCCCTCGCGCAGCGCCTCTCGGCCTGCCTCACGGCCGAGCCCGGCGAGCGCGACGCGACGCTCACACACCCCTTCCACGCGTACCCCGCGCGGCTGCACCCCGACATCGCGCGCGCCCTCCTCGACGCGCTCTGCCCTTCGCCCACGACGGTGCTCGACCCCTTCTGCGGCTCGGGCACGGTGCTCATCGAGGCCCTCGCGGCGGGGCACCGCCCGGTGGGCCGCGACCTGTCGCCCTTCGCCGTCGAGCTCGCCGCCCTCAAGACGCGCCTCACCACTTCGAACGAGCGCAAGGCCATGGTCAACGCGGCCCGCGCGCTCTCGACCCGCGCCGCCGACGTGGCGCGCTCGCGCGTCGAGCTCCCCGTGCCCGAAGGCGAGGCGCGGTGGTTTCACCCCCACACGCTGCGCGAGGTGGCGGCCCTCACGCGCGAGGTCGGCCGCGCCGAGGCGTGGGTGCGCCCCGCCCTGCGCATGCTGCTCTCGTCGGTGCTCGTCAAGGTGAGCCTGCAGTCGTCGGACAGCGACGTTCACCTCGTGCACAAAGACGTCGCGCCGGGCGCCGCGCTCAACCTCTTCGCGTACAAGGCCCGCGAGCTCGCGCCCTGCCTCGCGGCCCTCGCCGCCGCGGTGCCGCGCGGCACCCCCGCGGTCGACCTCGCCGTCGACGACGCCGCGCAGCTCGCCACGGTGCCCGCCGCGTCGGTGGGCGCGATCGTCACGTCGCCGCCCTACGCCAACACCTACGACTACGTGTCGCACCACGCGCGGCGCTACGCGTGGCTCGGCCTCGACGCCACGCGCATGGCCGATGGGGAGATCGGCGCGGCCCGCTGGTTCGCCCAGCCCGAGGTCGGCGCGCAGCGCTTCGCGCGCGAGCTCGCGGGCATGTGCGCGGCCTTCGCGCGGGTCATGGCGCCGGGCGCGCTCGCCGCCGTGGTGATCGCCGACGGCGCCGCGGGCAACGCGCCCCTGCGCGCCGACGAGGCCATCGCCGCGGCCGCCGCG
>CAISKJ010000666.1 GCA_903885885.1 uncultured delta proteobacterium | reverse complement strand
GGCGCTGCGCGAGGCCTTTGCCCTCGTCGAGACGCACCTCCCGGCGATGGCCCGTGAGCGGAGGCTCCTCGCGCAGACGGTGGCCCCCGTCGGCGTCGACGACGCGCGCCACTTCTCGTGCTCCTACGAGGGAGCGCCCGGCGCGATGTACCTCTCGCTGCACCCCGACCCGGTGAAAATGGCCGAGGCCGTGGTGCACGAGTTTCAGCACGACAAGCTCCACGCGCTCCTGCGCCTCGACCCCCTGCTCGAGAACGCGCGCGTCGAGGGCTTTCGCTCGCCGGTGCGCCCCGACCCGCGGCCCCTGCGCGGCGTGCTCCTCGCGGCGCACGCGTTTCTCACCGTGGAGACGCTCTTCCGCGCGATGCGCGCCGCGGGCCACGCGGCCGCCCGCCACCCGCGCTTCGACCAGCGCCTCGCGGCCGTGCGCGAGGCCAACCGCGAGGCCGTCGAGGCCCTCGTCGCCCACGCGCGACCGACGCCCCTCGGCCGCGCGCTCCTCGACGAGATGCTCGCCCGCGAGGCCTCGCTGCGCGGCGCGTAGCCTCCGCGCTGGACGCGCCCGCGCGACTTCGCTACGAACCATCGCCGATGGCCGTCGAGTACCGCACCGGGGATCTGTTCGCGCAGCCCGACATCGCCGCGCTCGCGCACGGGTGCAACGCCGCCGGCGCGATGGGCAAGGGCATCGCGGTGTTCTTCAAGCAGCGCTGGCCCGCGATGTACGAGGCCTATCGCGCGCGCTGCGCCGCGGGCGTCTTCAACCCCGGCGACGTGTTCGCGTGGGATGCGCCGGGCGTCACGATCTTCAACCTCGGCACCGAGAAGCACTGGCGCACCGGCGCCACCGTCGACGCCATCGAGCGCTCGCTCGCGGCCATGCTCGTCGAGGCCGAGCGCCGCGGCATCACCGCCGTCGCCATGCCCCGCATCGGCGCGGGCTACGGCGGTCTCCCCTGGGAGACGGTGCGCCACGCGATCGAGCGCGCCGCCGCCGCGAGCGCCGTCAAGCTCGTGGTGGTGAGCCTCCCCGCCGCGCCCAAGAATCCCCGCTAGACACACCCTCGCCGGAGCCCCTCCGGGCACCCTTGACCGGCGCCAAAGGCCGTGTGACAAGCGCCTGCGGCGTCGTCGCCACATTCGTACTTCTCCTGCCAGAGGTCTCATGAATCGAAGCACCTGGATCGTGTTGAGCGCGCTCGTCGCGGGCTCGGCGGCGTGTAGCAACTCTCCGAGCGGCGGCGGTGGCACCACGCCCGACGCCTCGACGCCTACCGACACCACGACGCCCTCCGACACCACGACGCCCTCCGACACCGCGACGCCCTCCGACGCGCCCCGCACCGACGCGGCCCGCCCCGACGCGGCCGTCGACGCGGGGCCCCCCTACGACCCCTGCGCCGCCGCCGCCGTCATCGACCTGAACATGCGCGGCACCACCATGGGCGGCACCACGCGCTTCACGGGCAACAACAACGCCGTGGGCGCGATGGCCCCGCTGCGCTCGGCCTGTGGCGGCATGCCCGGTCACCAGGTGGTGCTCCGCTACACGCCTCGCACGAGCGCCCGCCTGCGCATCAGCACCAACAACATGGGCACCACCGAGAATTTCGACACGGTGGTGTGGGCCCAGGCCGCGTGCGCCGCGCCCATGGGCGACGCGGGCACCAGCTCGCTCGGCTGCAACGACGACGACGGGTCGGCGCCCCGCAACTTCGCCTCGGCCTTCACCACCATGGCCGCGGCCACCATGGGCACGCCGATCTACATCGTGGTCGGCGGGTATCTCCCGGCCACGACGCGCCCGGCGCAAGGCACCTTCGAACTCAGCGTCACCGAGATCGCCACCGTGGCCGTGGGCGCGGCCTGCGACTCCACGGGCGCCACGAACGTGTGCGCCGCGGGCTCCGCCTGCGTCGGCACCGGCGCGATGGCCACCTGCGTCGCCGACGGCGGCCGCGGCGCGCGCTGTCGCACGGGCATGGGCGTCATGCCCTGCGACGCGATGCTCACCTGCTCGCTCGGCACCTGCCAGCCCTCCATCGCCGCGGGCTCGCCCTGCGGCGGCACCGTGATGGGCGTGTGCGCCACCGGGACCTCGTGCGTCGGCCCCCTCGGCATGCGCCGCTGCGTGGCCGCGGGCGCGGCCGGCGGCGACTGCCGCACGGGCGCCGGGGCCGTCCCCTGCGACATGGGCCTCATGTGCATCACCGGCACCTGCGCCCGCGTCGTCGCCGCGGGCATGGCCTGCGACCTCAACGACGCCAGCCAGCGCTGCGCGACGGGCACCAACTGCGCGCCCATGGGCGCGGGCGCCACCTGCCAGGCGACGGGCACCGCCGCGGGCACGCGCTGCAACGCCATGGCCCCCCTCTGCACCATGGGCCTCACCTGCACGGGCACCGTCGCCGCCGGCACCTGCCGCCGCGCGGGCACCGCGGGCATGGCCTGCGACCCGCTCTACAACTCGGTGGCGTGCCCCGCCGGCTCGGCCTGCCTCTCGACCACGGCGACCGCGGCGACCTGCGCCGCCACGCGCCCCGAGACCGAGCCCAACAACACCCCCATGATGCCGCAGGCGGCCATCACGGCGAGCACGTCGTTCTCGGGCTCGGTGGGCGCTGGCGCCGACGGCGGCGTGGGCGACGCGCGCGACTGCTACGCGGTCACCGTGCCGGCCAACGGCACCGTCTCGATCGAGACCGACGTGCCCGGCGACCCCGGCTGCGAGATGAACGACACCGAGGTCACCCTCTACAACGCGATGGGCACCGAGGTCGCCACCAACGACGATGGTCCCGGTCGTCGCTACTGCTCGTACCTCCGCAGCACCGGGCTCGCGGCGGGCACCTACACCGTCTGCGTGAACCCCCTCGACGCCGCCGAGCGCATCGCCGCCTACACCGTCGCGATCGGCGTCTTCGGCCCCTGAGCGTCACGCCCGTCGCGCGGCGGCCCCATCTGCCGTAGAACCCCGCGCGATGAAGTCTCCGAGCACACGAGCCCTCCTGGTGGCGCTCTCGCTGGTCGCGAGCGCGGGCTGCCACCCGACCGCCTCACCCACCGCCCGCGACGCCGCGGCCCGTCCGCGCACCGACGCCGGGGCCGACCTCGCGCCGCTGCGCGCGGCGGCCCTGCGCGCCATCGAGGCCCACGACGACGCCACGGCGCTGCGCCTCGCCACGCAGGCC
>CAISKJ010000665.1 GCA_903885885.1 uncultured delta proteobacterium | reverse complement strand
GTCCGGCGACACGCCCGCGGCGCCGCCGCAGTCGATGAAGCCGTCGCAGTCGTTGTCGATGCCGTCGACGCAGCGCGCGTTGGTGGTCTCGAGGCCGCCGCACACGCAGCCCACGCGAAACGCCGCACAGGCGCCGGTGCACGAGCAACCGCGGTCGACGCAGTCGGTGAAGCCGTTGCAGTCGTTGTCGCGACCGTCGGCGCAGGCCGCCGCGCCCGACTCGCGCCCCGTGGGAACACACCCCGTGTCGGTCACCACGCCGCCGTCGCGGGGGCACACCGTCACCGTGGCGCTCATGGTGCAACCGAAGTCCGGCGCGGTGCCCGACGCGCCGCAGTCGATGTAGCCGTCGCAGTCGTTGTCGATGCCGTCGGAGCAGGTCGCGTTGGTACCCTCGACGCCCGACATCACGCACGCGTCGCGGCCCGCGTCGGCGACGGCGCACTGCGCGGCGCAGTTGGCGTCGTCGCAGTCGATGAGGCCGTCGCAGTCGTTGTCGCGGCCGTCGCGGCAGAGCGTCGCCGTCGACTCCGAGCCCGGCACACACGCGTCGACGGGGCGCGGAAGGTCGACGGGAACCGCGTTGTCGATGGGGACCGGGTTGTCGACGGGGACCGGGTTGTCGAGGGGGGCGGGGGCGTCCATCGCGACGGGGACGTCGAAGGACGGGAGCGGGTCGTCGGTGGGAACGCTCACGTCGGCGGGCGCCTCGGCGTCGGGCGTAGGCGAAGGCGAGCCGCCGCCGTCGCCCGAGCGCGCCGAACAGGCAACCGAGAAGAGCGAGGCCACCAGGAGCACGAGAGGAGCACGCATCGAAGCACCGAAGGGTTGAAGTTGCGCGGTGTCATACACCGGGACCGGCGCCCGACGCGAAACCCGCACGCGCGACCCCGTCGTCGGTCGTCGCGCCGCGGGGCACGCTGTGCGAAGGTCGCGACGCCATGGCCGCCATTCTTTCGCTCGCCGAGAAGCTCGGTCGCTTCGCCCTCCGCCGCCGCGGCTTCGAGAGCCGCGCGGTGCGCACCTGCGTCGGCAACGTGCACGCGTACGTTGCGCCCGGCGACGGACCCATCGCGCCCGTGGTGATGATGCACGGCATCGGCTCCGCCGCGACGCCCTTCGGCCCTGTGCTCGCGCGCGTTCGCAAGCACGCGCGGCGGGTCACAGCGCCAGAGCTTCCGGGGCACGGGTTCAGCGACGTGCCGACGATGCGCATGACGCCCGACCTGCTCACCGACGCCATGCGCGAGGCGCTCGATCAGCTCATCGACGAGCCCGCCGTGCTCTGCGGCAACTCGCTCGGCGGCGCTGTGGCCCTGCGCTACGCCATCGACCGCCCCGCCAAGGTGCGCGCCCTGGTGCTCGTCTCGCCCGCGGGGGCGCGCTTCTCCGAGGCCGAGCTCGACGCGCTGCGCCGCAGCTTCGCCGTGGGCAACGACCGCGACACGGTGGCCTTCCTCGAGCGGCTCTATCACCGCCCGCCGTGGTTCGTGCCCCTCGTCGCGGGTGAGGTGCGCGAGCTCATGCACCGCCGCGTGGTGCGCGACCTGCTCCTCACGGCCACCCCCGAGCACGCGCCCACGGCCGCCGAGATCGGCGCCATCACGGCGCCGACGCTGCTCCTGTGGGGCCAGTCGGAGCGGCTGCTCCCGGCCACGGGGCTCGCGTACTTTCGCGCCAACCTGCCGCCGCACGCGGTCATCGAGGAGCCGCAGGGCGTCGGTCACTGCCCGCACTTCGACGATCCCGCGGCGCTCGCCGCGCGCATCGTGGCCTTCGCGCGCTCCGTGGCGTAGCGAACGGGGCGCCCTCACGGTCGCCCGCTGTGATGCGACGGACGGGGCGCGGCTTGACGCTGGGTCGCCCGTCTGGTGAGTCTGCGTGCGCAATGACCGCACCGATGCACCGTCGACGCCTCCGCGCCGCCTTCGTCGCCACCCTGGGCGTCACCGCTTCGCAGGCCTGCACGCACGGCAACGCGCCGCTGCCGGGCAATCCGCCGGTGCTGCACACCACCGACGCGCAGCCCGCGCCCGTGGCGCCACCCGCGCCCGTGGCGGCGCCGATGTCGGCGTGTCCCGCGACCAATCCCATCGACGGCACCCTGTGCCCGCGCGTGGGCCAGCAGTGCGTGTACGAGAGCTGCGGCGTCGCCGACGGAGCCACCGCGCTCTGCGGCCCCGGCGGGTGGCAGACCGAGCGCGTCACGTGCAATCCGCCGCTCCCGCCGCGCGGGCGCTGACCGTGCGGCGAGGGCTCTCGGCGCTGTGCTTCGCGATGGTGGCGACGGGCGCGTGCGCCCTCAACCACCCGCCCTTCGAAGCGCCCGCCGACGTGATCGATGTCACCGTCGACCTCGATCCGCCGACGCCGATTCGTGACCTCGACGGCGCGCAGCCCGACGTCGCACCGGACCGCAGCGCCGACGACGCCCCCGACGCCGACGACGCACCCGACACCGACGATGGTCCCGGTGATGTCCACGACGACGTTCCTGCCATCGACGATGTTCCCATCGAGCCCGACGTGGTGGTCGACGTCGAGCCCGTCTGCGCGACCGGCGAGACGCGCTGCGGGGCCGCGTGCGTCGACCTCACGCGCGACGTGGCCCACTGCGGTGCCTGCGACCGCGCGTGCCCCGCGGGCGCTCCCTGCGCGGCGGGCGTGTGCGGGGCCGTGGCGGCGTGCGGGCTCCCGCGGATCCGATGCGGCGCGGCGTGCGTCGACCCGCTCACCGACGCGGCCAACTGCGGCCGCTGCGGACGCGCGTGCCTCATGGGGCAGAGCTGCGTCGGCACCGTGTGCCTCTGCCCGGTGGGGCAGATTCCGTGCGGGATGCGCTGTGTCGATCCGCTGACCGACGAGGCCAACTGCGGACGCTGCGGCGGCACCTGCGGAACGGGGCAGACCTGCAACTTCGGCGCGTGTCTGTGCCCGCCGGGGCAGCTCTTCTGCGGCATGGGACCGATGGCGCGCTGCACGGACATTTCGCGCGACGACCGCAACTGCGCGGCCTGCGGTCGCATGTGCATGGGCATGCAACACTGCATGAACTTCGTCTGCCGCATGAAGTAGCCCGCCGGTGTCACCTCTCCAAGAACCCCTTGCCGTGAGGCCCTTTGGTGGACCCGGCGGGTAGGCCCCTCGTCGTTACCAAGGAGTTCGTGGGGATATCCGCTGCGCTCGTGGTAGCGCGGTCGCGCTGAAGCCTCATCGTTTACCGCATTCTCGTAGGGGGCGGCGCGAGGGCGCAGCGCCTTGGAATTGCGATTGC
>CAISKJ010000664.1 GCA_903885885.1 uncultured delta proteobacterium | reverse complement strand
TGGAAGGCGGCGACCCATCGCGGCGCCCTTCAATGGCCGCATCGCCAACGAGACGCGCGCCGTCGAGCGCGTGCGCCGCGAGCGCGGGAACTCCGTGGTCGCCGCGCCCGCCGCCCCGAGCGCCGCGGGCGCACACCCGCGGCCCGCTGAGGCGCCTTCGGGCGCGATTGCCATTCGAGCGGCTTACGCCTAGGGTCCCGCTCCCCATGGACACAGTCAGCTTTGACGCGGGCATTCCGGCCTTCGGAACGGGCGTGCTCTACGCGTTCCTGGTGACGGCGGCCTTCTCGTTCGCGCTCGCGGTGCTCGCCGGCGTGTCGCCGCAGGGCAGCGGCCCGCGGCTCCTCCGCGCGGCGCGGCTCAGCGCCCTCGGCACCTGCGCCCTCATCGGCCTCGACGTGATGACGCTGCTCTACGGCTTCCTGTCGCACGACTTCAGGATTCGCTACGTAGCGCACTACAGCGACCGCTCGATGCCTCTGCAGTACCTCGTCGCGGCACTGTGGGGCGGGCAAGATGGCTCGCTCCTCTGGTGGGCCTTTCTGCTCTCGCTCTACACCTCGGCGTGCGTGCTCTGGCTCAAGGGCCGGTACAAAGAGCTCGCCCCGTGGATCATCGCGACCCTCATGGCCGTGGTGATGTTCTTCGGGGTGCTCATGGCCTTCTCGGCCAACCCCTTCGCCGCCACGTTCGGCGGCGCGCCGCCCGACGGTGAGGGCCTCAACCCCTCGCTGCAGAACTTCTACATGGCCATTCACCCGCCGAGCCTCTACGTGGGCTTCGTGGGCTGCGCGGTGCCCTTCGCGTTCGCCGTCGCCGCGCTCATCACCGGCAGGCTCAACGAGGAGTGGGTGCTCGCCGCGCGGCGCTGGGTGCTCTTCGCGTGGATGTTCCTCTCCATCGGCAACATCCTCGGGATGCTGTGGGCCTACGAGGAGCTCGGCTGGGGCGGCTTCTGGGCGTGGGACCCGGTCGAGAACGCCGCGTGCCTCCCGTGGTGGACGCTCACCGCGTACCTGCACTCGGTGATGATCCAAGAGCGCCGCGGCTTCTTGAAGGTGTGGAACGTCTCCCTCGTGCTCGGGAGCTTCTTTCTCACCATCTTCGGCACGTTTCTCACGCGCTCGGGCCTCATCTCGAGCGTGCACGCCTTCGCGCAGAGCGACATCGGCATCTACTTCGTGTACTTCATGGGCTTTCTCGCCGTGTTCTGCACGGGGCTCATCGTGTGGCGCCTGCCGAAGCTGCAGAGCCAGTCGCAGATCGACAGCGTGTGGAGCCGCGAGGCCATGTTCGTGGCCAACAACTGGATGCTCCTCGGCATCTGCGTGTTCATCCTCCTCGCGACCACGTGGCCCAAGGTGAGCGAGTGGCTGTGGGACGAGCGTCTCACCGTGGGCGCGAGCTTCTACAACGCCTGGCTCTCTCCCATCGGCCTCGTGCTCTTCACCGTGGTGGGCGTCGGGACCCTCACGCCGTGGCGCAAGGCGTCGCCCAGGCTGCTCCTCGAGGCCTTTCGCGGCCCCGTGGCGGCGGGCCTCACGGTGGGCCTCGTGCACGTGTTCTTCGGCCGTCGCCTCGGCTTCGCGCCGGTCGTCTCGTGCGACCCCATCTACGACGTGGTGACCCACGTTCGCCTCGGCCCGCTGCATCTCTTCGACGTCAACGTGGGGCGCTCGCTCGCGTGGCTCGACGGCCACCTGCCGCCCTTCGCCACGGGCCTCTTCGCCTTCAACGTGACGGCGCTCGCGCAGGAGTTCTACCGCGGCGTGAGCGCGCGCGTGCGCGCCAAGAGCGAGTCGGCGCCGGTGGCCCTCACGCGCCTCGTGAGCAAGAACCGCCGACGCTACGGCGGCTACATCGTGCACGTGGGCTTCGCCCTCATGATGCTCGGCTGGATGGGCGCCGCGTACCGCCAGGAGGCCGAGGCCTCGCTCGCCCCCGGCCAGACGCTGCGGGTAGGACGCTACACCCTGCGCTACGAGGGACCCTCGGTGCGCCGCACGCCCGACAAGCGCGAGGTGTACGCGCGCGTCACCGCGCTGCGCGACGGGCGCGAGTTCGCCCGCGTGCAGCCCGCGCGCTTCGTGTACACGGCGCGCCCCGACATGCCCACCACCGAGGTGAGCATCACGTCGCGCCCGGCCGAAGACCTCTACGTGGTGATGGCCTCGCTCAACAACGAGACGCACGTGGCCCACATCAAGGGCTTCGTGAACCCGCTCACGATCTGGATCTGGATCGGCGGCATCGTGCTGGTGCTCGGCGTGATGACCGCGATGTGGCCCGACGCCTCGAAGATCGCCGCGCGCGCCGTCGCGCCGAAGCGCGCGCCCCTCGCGGCCAACGCGGCAGGCCTCGCGCTCCTCGCGCTCGCGGGCGGCGGCGTCGCGATGCTCGCGCCGGGCGAGGCCCGCGCGCAGTCGAGCGAGCACGTGGTGTCGGGGGGCATGCCCGTCGGCGTGGCCGAGAACTTCACCCCCGCGGAGCACCACCTGTTCGATCAGCTGTTGTGCATGTGCGGCGGGTGCCAGCGCCTGCCGCTCGGCACCTGCGCGTGCGACTTCGCCGAGCGCCAGCGCAACATGATGCGCGGGCGCCTCGCGAGCGGCGAGGCCGAGGGCGCCATCATCGGCGACTACGTGACCCGCTACGGGCAGGAGGCGCTCTCGGTGCCCCCCGACCGCGGGCACAACAAGGCGCTCTACATCGTGCCCGTGGCGGCCCTCGCGGCGGGCGCGGGCCTCGTGATCTTTCTCGCGCGCAAGTGGGCCCGGCGCGTACCGGTGGTCGAGGCGAAGCCCGCGGCGGCGCCCGCGCCTTCGGCGGACGCCAGGCCCGACACGACCTACGACGCGCGCATCGATGAGGAGCTTCGCGGTGACGACTGAACACATCGAAGGGCGCGACGAGCTCGCGCGACACGTCCCGTGGATCGGCGCCGCC
>CAISKJ010000663.1 GCA_903885885.1 uncultured delta proteobacterium | reverse complement strand
GCTGCCCGTGGCGCGTTCCTCGGTGCTCGAGCACGCGGCCCGGCGTGATGCACCCGCCCGCGCGCCCCGCGAGCACGAAGGGCATGTCCGAGTGTGTGTGCGTGTTGCCGTCGGACACCTCGGAGCACAGGAGCACCACCGAGTGATCGAGCATGGTGCCGTCGCCCTCGGGCATCGCGCGCAGCGACTGGAGCAGGTACGCGAACTGCGACACCCACCAGCGGATCTGCTTCACGAAGTCGGTGAAGAGGCGGTTCGAGCGGTCTTGCCGCGCGCCATAGTGCGACGCCTGATGGCTTCGCATGTCGAAGCCCGCGTCGTACATCTCGGTGCCGCGAAAGCGGCTCATGATGAGCTCGCTCGTGTGCTGCGACGACTGGATCACCCCCACGCGCGTGAGCCCGCAGGCCATCGCGAGCACCGTGGTGTCGATCTGCGCGCGCAGCACCGCGGGGAAGTTCTCGGGCGCGTTGAGCCCCGCCCCCGTGGGCGCTTCGAAGCGCATCGCGGGCATCGCGCAGCTCGGGTTGGGCGCGCTCATCCCCGCGTCGGGGGTCACCATCATGCCCGCGTCGGCGGCCGTCATGGTGGGCGGTCGCACGAGGCGCGCCGACACTTCACGAAGCGCTTCGAGGTGCGCGTCGAGCTTCACGCGCTCGCTCGTGCCGAGGCGCCCGCGGAGGTCGTTGAGGTCGCCGAGGGCCGTCTCGAGCGCGAGGCGATCGGCCTCGTCGTCGACCGTCGAGGGAGGTGTCACGGTGCCCGCATCGGGTGTGGGCATCATCGCGGGCGGCGGGCTGACCGCGCCCGTAAACATCCGTCGAAACGCCCGCAACGGGTCGTCGTCGGGGGCCACGGTGACCCCCGCGCTCGCGTACGAGATGAACTTGTCGCCCGAGGCGTTGTTCTGCGTCGCGCCCGCGCCGAGGTAGAGGTGCCGGTACGGCGCGTCGCGCCCGACGGTGCGCGCGAGGTACTGGTCGATGGACTCGCCGTTGCCCCCATCGACCGCCGTGAGGAGCTTCTTGGCGCCGCCGGGGTGGCTGCCCTCGTCGGTGCCTCCCATGGTGAGCCCGTTGAGAAACACGCACTCGCGGCGCAACTCGCCCAGGGGCATGAGGAGCTCGCTGAGCGTCACGTCGCCGCCCGCGGGCCGCGCCTCCCAGAGGCTGGGCTCACCGTTCTGGCTCCTGCCCGCGACGCCGTCGGGAAAGTAGAACACGATGAGCCGCCGGGCCCGCTCGCCGCCGTTGGCGCGCGCGCTCCGCTGCGAGAGGCCGTAGAACGGCAGGGCCGACGCGGCCCCGAGGGCGGCCTGAAGAAACCTTCTGCGCGCGATCGATCGCATACGAAATCTCTCTTCAGCGTCGGGTGACGAAGTCGGGGGAGAGCGCCACGGCGACCATGAGCTCGCGCACGTCGCCGCTGCGCTCGCGAAACCGTTGCGCCACGCTTCGCACCGCGCAGCGCTGCGCGGCCGTCTCGTGGAAGCCTCGCGCGAAGCGGTACCACTGGCGCGCGAAGCACGCCTGCGCCGTGGGGCTCGCCGCGAGCGCGGCGCCGAGC
>CAISKJ010000662.1 GCA_903885885.1 uncultured delta proteobacterium | reverse complement strand
GCGCGCGCACGGCGTCGGCCTCGGGGTGACGGTCGTAGGCCCAGGTGTGCGCGAAGCCGTTGGCGATGAGCCGCTCGATCACCGCGGTGAAGGTGTCGGGCATGCCGTAGAGGTCGCCGTCGTTGCTCCAGCGGGCGAAGCTCACCGAGTCGGCCGCGCCGAGCATCAGCACGCCCCACGCGGCGGCGTCGCCGAGAAAGAACAGCACGTCTTCGTCGGGGGCGAGCGCGTCGGCTTGAAAGAAGTGCTTCGGGTACTTCGACGCGACCTGGCGCGGGAGGCAGAAGCTGCGCGCCTTCGGATCGATGACCTTCTTGCCGTCTTCGTCGAGGGCGAGGAGCGCGAAGCCGTGCCACGCGTCGGGCGCGTCGGCGAAGGCGTAGTGAAACACGTAGCCGTTGAGGCGCTCGTAGAACGCGAGCATGTCGGCGGGGAGCACATCCTTCCAGCGGCCGACGCGGCCGCCCCAGGAGCCCGTGTTCACGTGCACGATCACGTCGCTGCGGCGGGAGATTTCCGCGACGCGCGCGAGGAGCCTCTCGGCGAGGGTCAGGTCTCTCATCGCGTCGTCGTCGCGCGCCTCGCGACGGCCGTCAACCTCCCTACGGAGGCGCCGATACGATACGTTCAACGACCTATGCGTCCGAACGCGCGCACGTGCTGGCTCCTCGTGATGGCCCTCTCCTACGGATGCGCGGAGCCCGTCCGCACGCCCGCACCCGCCGCCGACGCGGCCCCTCTCGACGCGGCCTCTCTCGACGCGGGGCTCCCCGACGCGGGGCCCGCCGATGTCGGTCACGACCTCGCGCCCCCGCGCGACGTCGCAGACGACCGCACCGTCGCCGACGCCGCGCGCGACGCGGCGCCCGACGCACCCTCCGACGTGCCCCCCGCGGATGTGCCTCCCGCGGACGTGCCCCCCGCGGACGTGCCTTCTGCGGACGTGCCCCCCGACGATGTCGTCGATGCGTCTGTCGTCGACGCGCCGCCGCCCCCCATCGAGGTGATCATCACGGCCGACAACGCGTACAGCTTCGGCTTCGGCACGGCGTCTTCGATCGTCACGTACGTGCAGGGCTCGCGCGCCACCACGGCGGGGCAGATCTTCAACTGCCCCGTCGGCGTCGGGCCCGAGGCCTATACGATCCCGAGCGATGCGGTGCCCTCGACCTCGCACGTGTACATCGTCTCGTGGGACGACCTCTCGGTCACGCAGGGTGTGCTCGGTCAGTTCGGCCGCGGCGGGCGGCGCCTCTACACCGGCGACGCGGCGTGGCAGGTGTGCGCGACGGGCATCGACCTGGCGCGCAGCGCGACGGGCCCCACGCAGGCCGAGGTCAACACGCAGATCAACCGTTGCAACGAGGGCGCAGGCGCCGCGGGCGCCACCAGCCAGGGATGGGTCAACACGCTCGGCGCCGTGACCCCGGGCGCCGTGGGCACCATCGCCATCGGCGAGCCCAACGACACCCTCGGGGGAACCTTTCCCCAGGTGTGCCCCGCGTCGCTGGGCGGCATCGACGTCGCCGCGCGGTGGATCTGGTATCAGCCCGGCGGCGTCGCCGACCCCTTCCGCTCGACGGGCAGCAACACCTTCCGGGCGTATCTCATCTTTCGCCTCGCGGTGCTCCAGATCCCGCTCTGAGCCGCGACCACGGAGACACGCCCGAGTGCGGGCCCGGCGCCCTTAACCCCGTCCCTCTCCCGCGCGGAGCGCGGGAGAGGGACGGGGTTAAGGGCGCCGGGCCCGAGGGCGAGCCTCTTGTGCGGCGGCCCCGCGCGCGCGCTTCGAACTTTGCTAGCCTCTGCGGCCGTGAAGCCCACCAGGAAGACCGAATTGGTTCCCGCGCGCGCGCTCGTCGTCGCCGACGAGACACCCCTCGACGGCGCGCAGCGCAAGGTGCTCGCCGAGGCCCTACGCCGCGCCGAAGAGACGCGCAACGTGATGGAAGACGCGCTCGTGGCCTTCGGCCGCTGGCTCCTCGTGCAGGTCTTCGACGACGACGCGGGCGCCGCGCTCACGGGGC
>CAISKJ010000661.1 GCA_903885885.1 uncultured delta proteobacterium | reverse complement strand
GGGCTGTGCCTCGCGGCCGTGGCGGGCGTCGCGGCGCGCCGTCGGCGCAGGGCGCAGTAACGCCCCCGCGCGCACTCTCTTGGACTCACTTTTTACAAACCGAGGTAGGCGATGAACTTCAAGCGTGCAGGTTGGGTGTTGGCGCTCGCGGGCGCCGCGGCGATGGCGGGTACGCCGAGCGACGTGAGCGCGTGCGGCGGGTGCTTCGTGGGCCCCACCACCGTGCAGGTGGTCACCGATCACCGCATGGTGCTCTCGGTCTCGACCACGCAGACCACGCTCTGGGATCAGTTTCAGTACTCCGGCGCCGCGGCCGACTTCTCGTGGATCCTGCCCATTCGCTACACCGACCGCACGCAGGTCGCGCAGGCCGACGACGGGTTCATGCGCCTCGCCGACGGGCTCACGGCCCCCGTGGTGATCCCCCCGACGCGGCCCTTCTGCGGTCGCGGGGGCGTTCCCACCGCGTCGCCCGGCGGCGCTGCCGACGCGGCGACCGCGGCCGACGCGGGCGTCACCGTGCTCCGTCAAGAGGTGGTGGGCCCCTACGCGGTGTCCATCATCCGCGGCACCGACCCGATGGCCATGCGCGACTGGCTGCGCTCCAACGGGTACACCGTGCCCTCCGCGGTCGAGCCCATCATCGACCACTACACCGCGATGAACATGGACTACATCGCCCTGCGGCTCCGCCCGGGCGAGGGCATCAACCGCATGAGCCCGGTGCGCGTCACCCTCGACGGCGCCCAGCCCGTGCTGCCCCTGCGCATGATCGCCGCGGGCGTGGCCGACCGCGTGGGCCTCTCGCTCGTGGTGATTTCGAACTCGCGCTACGAGGCGCAGAACTTCCCCAACGGCGAGATCCGCGAGGCCGAGCTCACGTGGGACTTCGCGCGCCCCGGCTCGCCCGCGAGCGATTTCCTCAGCGCCTTCAACGCGCTCAACCGCGCCAACGGCGACCGCCTGTGGCTCACCGAGAGCGCCACGCGGCAGAGCCGCGCCGGGTGGGAGTCGGCCGCGCCCTCGTACCGCAACCCCGTCTCGCCGGGCGGCCCGGGCCGTCCCCCCTTCGGCCTCGACGCGGGCACGCCCGACGCGGGTGATGACGTCGCCGACGCCGCCGACGCCGGGCCCGCCACCGACCCCCTCGACGACGTGCGCGTGGCCTTCGCGGGCCTCGGCGAAGAGGCCACCGTGACGCGCTTCCGCGCCAACATGCTGGGCACCATGCTCACGCAAGACCTCCAGCTCCGCGCGAGCGACCTCGGGCTCCGCGAGCGCAACTACAACTACGGCCGGCTCCTCAACGACCCGGGGCTCACCTGCGGCGGCACCACCGACCCCGTCGACGCAGGCTCCGCCGACTGCGGCGTCGAGACCGCCGGCAGCGTCTCCGAGGGCGGCGTGCGCTGCGCGGCCACCCCCGGGCGCAAGGTCGGCGGAGCGAGCACCCTCGCGGCCCTCGTGGGCCTCGCCCTCGCGGCCGTGGGGCTGCGCGCGCGCCGCCGCCGCTGACTGCGTCGCCCTTACCGGTTGCGCCCGACGGGGGCGTGAGGGTAACGACAGAAGGCACATGGCATCAGACCTGTTGGATCGGCGCTTCATCGCAGTGATCGGCAAGGGCGGCACCGGCAAGACCACCGTGGCCGCCTCGCTGGCCGTGCTGGCCGCGTCGCGCGGCAAGCGCGTGCTCGTCGCCATGACGCAGGCGCGCGAGCGCATGAGCGCCATGCTCGAGACCGAGGTGATCGGCGCCGACGTGACGTCGATTCTGCCCCGCATCGACGCCGTCAACATGGACCCCGAGACGTGCCTCGACGAGTACGGCGTCATGGTGCTCAAGGTGCGAGCCCTCTACAAAGCCGTGATGGACAACCGCGCGGTGAAGGGCTTCCTGCGCGCGGTGCCCGGCATGGATGCGTGGGCGATGCTCGGCAAGGCCCTCTACCACGTGAAGCAGAAAGACGAGTCGGGGGCCTTCGCGTACGACCTGGTGATCCTCGACGCGCCCGCCACGGGCCACGGGCTCCAGATGCTGCGCGTGCCGCAGGTGATCGCCGACGTGGCGCCCGCCGGGCTCCTGCGCCGCGAGGCCGACGAGGGCATCGCCATTCTGCGCGACCCCAAGCGCTCGGGCGCCGTGGTGGTCACCCTCGCCGAAGAGATGCCCACCGCCGAGACCGAGGAGCTCGTCGCGTCGCTGCAGAACGACGTGCGCATGCCCCTCGCGCGGCTGGTCATCAACAACGTGCTCACGCCCGTGTTCTCCAAGGTGCCCCTCGCGCAGACCGAGGCCGCGGGCGCGCTCCTCGGCCGCTCCGACGCGCTCGCCGCCGTGGCCCGCGCGGGCGTCGCGCGCGCCCACCGCGAAGACCTCCAGCGCCGCATGATCGAGCGCCTCGCGAAGCTCCCCGGGCAGAAGGTGATTCTCCCCTCGCTGGCCGTCGAGCGCGTGAAGCGCACCGACATCGAGCTCCTCGCCAGGGGCCTCGGCGCCGTCTGAAACCTTCCGGCCTCGCAGCCATCGCGCGGCGACCCACAAAGGCGCTTGTGTGTGTGCGCCGATGTTGACAAGACTCCGCGCCGCGCGGCTCATCGAGGGGGCCGCACCGACGCGCTCCACGATGGCCGCCCCCCCCACACACCGCGACGCTCCCCGCAGCCGACGCCACGACGAGGCCGTCGACGCCGCCGCGCGCGCCGCGCAGCCCCACGGCCTCTCCGTCGACGCGTTTCACGACTCGGTGGTCGGCGTGCGCGACGACGTCGAGGTCTACCAGCGCGCGCTCCACTCCGTCGAGCTGCGCTCGGTGACGTTGCACACGCGCCCGGGCCCGGGCCGCTCGCGCGACCCGCAGGCGCTTCCTACGCCCGCGTCCGTCGATCCGTGGGTGGTCGACGTCCACGCGCTCGCCGAGGCGACGCGCGTCGTCGGCTGGTGCCCCGCGTGCCTCGGCAGCGGCGCCACGAAGTGCGCGGGCTGCCGGGGCGCGGGCAAGACGAAGTGCCCCCGCTGCGACGCCACCGGGCGCGACGCAGCAGGCGCCGAGTGCGGGCAGTGCGCGGGGCAGAAGAGGCTCCCCTGCGGCGCGTGCCGCGCGGGCCAGGTCGACTGCGACACGTGTCACGCGGCGGGCGAGGTCGAGGCCTGGCTCGAGGTCGAGCGCTCCACGCGGCAGGTGGTGTGCGTGCACCCGATGGGCTCGGCGGCGCGCGCGCACCCGCGGGTCTCCGAGGTGGCCGACTTCGACGCCGACCCGACGCGCTGGCCCGACACCCTCGTCGAAGACTCGGGCGTGCGCGCCCCGACCGACCTCGCCGCGGGCCTCGCGCCCAAGCTCGCCTCCAGCGAGCGCGTGGTGGCCACGCGGGTGCAGCGGTTTCAGAGCGTGGTGCACCTGGTCACGTACGCCACGGCCCTCTCCACCGGCGTGGTGCAGGTGGGCGGCACGCCCCTCGAGGCCTCGCCCACGGCCGACTGGCGCCCTGCAGAGCTCCGGCGCATCGTGACGCGCGTGGGCGCGGTGGCGGCGCTCGGCGCGGCCCTCGCGGTGTCGCTCTCGTACAGCGGCCGCCACGCCTGGTACGCGCGCATGGGCCACACGCCCGCCGTGGTGGGCCTCGCGTGCGCCCTCGCCCTCGCGGGCGCGTGGGTGCTCTCGGGCCTCACGCTGGCGTCGCGCGCACGCACGCCGCTGCGCCTCGGCGTGCCCGCGGGCATGCTGATGTTGCTGGTGGGCGCCACGGCGCTGGTGGTCACGCGCGACCGCCCGCGGGCCACCGGGGCGCTCGCCGCGCTCGAGCGGGGCGACCTCGCGCGGGCCACGCTCGAGGCCGACGCGCTGCGGGCCCTCGACGTCGACCGGGCCACCGGCGAGTCGGTGCTCGATCAGGTGCACCTGCGCGCGCTGCGCGCGGCGGCGCCCGACGCGTCGCGCATGGCCGCGATCGTGCGCGAGCCGTGGTACCGCGACGAGTCGCGCGCGCAGGCGGTGAACCTCGTGGTGGCCGCCCTCGAGCGCGACGCCGCAGCGCCCGCGACGCGTGCAAACCCCGACGCCCTCGCGCGCATCG
>CAISKJ010000660.1 GCA_903885885.1 uncultured delta proteobacterium | reverse complement strand
GAAGCACGCGCCCGCGGGCGTCCACGTGGCGCGGAGCGGCGTCGGGTCGTCGGGCGGCGACACCTCGCGGTGCAGGTACTGCCCGCGCGCGCCCACGGCGGTGTAGGCGCTGCGCTCGACGGTGAGGCTGAAGAGCCCCGGCGCGAGGCGCACGAGGGCCGACGAGTCGAGCTCGGTGATGCGCGCGCCCCCGACGCGGAGCACCTCGCCCGCGCCCAGCCGCACCGTGATGCGCAGCGACCCGTCGGCGTTGAACTCGAAGCTGTAGTGAAGCTCGCCGGTGATGGCCCGCAGCCCGAGGCCGCCGTTGCAGTCGCGCAGGCGCACGCTCAACCCGCTGGCGCCCTCGCGGGTCACGGTGCGGTCGCAGCTCGCGCCGAAGAGGTCGGCGGTCTGCTGCGTGGCCCGCGCGATCGCGTCGCCCACGCGGTCGGCGGAGCTCCGCGGCGCCTCGACGGCGCGCCCCACGGCCATGAGGAGCACGCTCTCCTGCGTGGAGACCTCCACCGCGTCGGCCGCCTGCGCGACGACGGCTGGGGGCGACGCGTCGTCGGGGGCGCAGCCCGACGCCAGTGCGGCGCAGGCGAGGGCGATCGCGAGGTGCGGTGGGTGTCTTCGCATCGGGGGCGCCGGTGTCTCTACGAGAATCGTGCCGGAGGCGCCGGGCGATGTCACGCGCGCCGCGCCCATCGGGTACAACCCCGCCACGGTCGCGATGCGCTCAGGGTTCACGGCGTTGCTGCTCGGCGGGGTGCTCGGCGCGGCGGGGTGCGCGCGCGCCTCGACGGTCACGCTCCAGCTCGGCGAGCCGCTGCGCTCCGACGCGGGGGCCGCGCCCGCGGGCGACGCTCCGCCGCCGCGGTGCCGCGACAACGTCGACACCACGGGCGACCAGCTCCTCGCGGAGTTCTACCGCGACACGGGGCGCGAGCGCTGCGTGGCGATCAGCGTGGTGGCCGACCGCGGCGACGTGCCGACGCGCTTCTACGCCGTGCGCACGCGGCGCATCGTGCCCTCGTCGCTGTCGGTGGCGCAGTGCCTGGGCCCGCGCGGCGCGACGATCGTCGAAAACCTCCCCGACACCGCGTATACACTCCGCTTGATGGTGCTCGACCTCGACGACCTCGACGTGGCCACCGCCGTGCCCATCGCCTCGCAGAACCTCACCCGCGACGGGGCCGGCGCGTGGCCCGAGTCGCTGTGCCTCCCGTGGTTCTCGTGCAGCCCCCTCGACTTCTCGCGCGCCGCCGTGGCCGAGGCCCTCGCCGCCTGCGCGCGCGCCGGCGCCGCGCCGCTGCCGTCGTGCTCCCTCGGCCCCACGGGAGGCACCACGTGCCCGATGCCGCAACCCTGAGGCGCGCGCTGCCCGCGGCCCTCGCGGCCTGCCTCGCGGCGCCCGATGCGCGCGCCGACGAGCGCAGCCTGTGGCTCCGCGCCGAGGGCTCCACCGCCGTCGCACCCACCGGGGCCGTCACGGCGACGCCGGTGCCTCCGCCCGTCGATCGCCACGGCGACGAGGCCCGCGCCGCGCTGGCCCGCGCCCGCGAGCAGTTTCTCGCCTACGCCTTTCGCGAAGCCTCGGGCACGCTGCGCCTCGCCGCGGCGGAGCACGTCGAGCACCTGGTGGGCGACGACCGCGCGCTGGCCCTCGAGGTGCTCTACTGGGCCGGGGCGTGCGCGCTCCTCGCGGGCGACCGTGACGGCGCGCGCGCGTCGTTTCAGCACGCGCTCACCGTCGACGGCGCGGCCCGGCCGCCGGCGTCGGTGTTTCCCCCCGAGGTCGACGGGTTCTTCGAAGAGACCCGCCGCGCCAGCGCGCTCGCGGCCCCGGCGGTGCGCACCGTGCGATCGGTGCCCGCCGGCGCGCGCATCGAGGTCGACGGCCGCGACGAGGGCGTCACGCCGGTGACCCTGCGCCTCGCGGCGGGCGTTCACACGCTGCGCCTCACGCGCGTGGGCTATCGGCCGTGGATGGGTCCGCTGCGCGCCGACGGCCCCGAGGTGTCGGAGCAGGCCGTGGTGCTCGCCGAGGCGAC
The DNA here is from genome assembly GCA_903885885.1 of uncultured delta proteobacterium. GTDB lineage: Bacteria > Myxococcota_A > Polyangia > Polyangiales > CAISKJ01. The sequence goes on along the minus strand of CAISKJ010000660.1, from coordinate 1,555 downwards.
GGGCGCCGAGCTCCGCGCGCAGCTCGGCGCCGTCGCGGGGCTCGCCGAGACGCCCGACGCGCCCACGCTCGCGCGCATCGTTCGGGAGTATCAGGTCGAGCGGGTGGTGCTCGCGCTGCGCGGCGGAGCGGAGCTGGTGTACCCGCCGCGGCAGCCGTTTCCGTGGGCGTGGGTGGCCGTGGGCGCGGGCGTCGCGGCGGTGGGCGCGGGCCTCGGGCTCTACTTCGCGCTGCGCCCGCCCGAGACGGTGACGCTCATCGCGCCGTAGCTGATCGTCAGCGCGCGGCGCAGCTCTCGCGCCAGCGCCCGAGGAAGGGGCCGCGCCCGTCGGCGCGCTCTACGCCGTCGAAGTAGCGCCCGTGCATCTCGCCGCGCTGGCCGTCGCGCAGGCCCCACACGCCCGCGAAGTGCCCGGCGTCGTAGGCGCCGCCGAGGAGCCCGTCGAAGACCCCGCGGTTGGAGATGTGCTTACCGAAGAACACGCGCTCGCCCGCGCGGTTCGCGCCCCACAGCCCGCGGATCGCGCCCGCCGGGGCGCCGCCCGCGTCGAGCACGCGACCGCGAAAGAGCCCCAGCTGCGAGCGGATGCGGCTCCAGTGGCCGAACACGAAGCCCTGGCGACAGGTCGCGCTCTCTTCGTAGGCCGAATAGAAGACCCCGTTGCGACCGTCGGCGAGGTAGTGCACCGCGCCGTCGGCGTCGGGCAGCGCGAGGTCGAGCGTGGCCGCGGCGGTGCGGAAGTGCAGCACGGGCGACGGCCCGTCGGCGCGCACGGTGAGGGCCATGCCGTCGACGAAGGGCTCCGTGCGCGAGACGAAGTCGACGCGGGCGGGGTCGGTGCGCGCCGCGACGCTGTCGCCGCGGTCGAAGGCGAGGGTGCGGCGCACCGAGAGGCGGCCGCCGTCGACGGCGAGGGAGCCGGTCCAGTCGATGGGCGCTGCGGGCGCCGCGGGGAGCGCCGCGGCGGCGCCGTCTTGCGGGCGCGGGAGGTGGCCCCAGAGCACCATGACCCGGTACACGTGGCGCTGCGGCGCGGCCACGGCGTCGCCCGCGTACGAGCCGCCCTCGTCGAGGAGCGCGTCGACCCCCACGGCGGTCGAGAGCTCGGGCAGCGCGGCCACCGCCGGGTCGCCGAAGTCGGGGGCCTCGTCGGTGGTGGTGAGCCCGCCGTTGGGCTGCGAGAGCGCGGCGGCGGTGGTGTCGCCCGAGGGATCGGCGTCGGGCGCGGGCGCCCCGCAGCCCCAGAGGGCGTAGGCGAAGACGGCGGTGATCGTGGCGCGCGTGTAGCTGTTCATCGGTGCTTCCTCCCGCGGGGGGCGTTGCGTCGTCCCCGCATGGAGGTGCGCTACTTCAAGCGCCGCGCCACACCGTCGATGCGCGATTCCGCTGTGAAATAGCTCTCCGCGCGGTGTCGCCGGGCGTCCACACCTGTCGCGCGCGGTCCCCGTAAATGCGCTTACGTCCTCCGGCACATCGAGCACGCGCCCCGACGTTGCGAGCCGTGCCAGGCGCTTGCCGCGGGCGGCCTTCGCCTCTCGCTGCCCTGCGCCGCAGG
>CAISKJ010000659.1 GCA_903885885.1 uncultured delta proteobacterium | reverse complement strand
GACCGCTCCCCTCCGGGGGCTCTCAACGGTTCCACGCGAATGCTTGATGGCGCTCTCACGGCGCTGATAACGTCGCGCGCTATGAAGAATCGTACGTTCGCTGATCGCGCGGCCATCGCGATGGTTCTGCTCGCGGTGCTCTCGGGCTGTCAGCTCGTGAAGAAGCTCACCGGTCGAGGCAACGACGCGGGCACCGCGCAGGCGACCCCCATTCTCGGCGACGCCGGCGGTCCCTCGCCCGTGATCGCGCTGCCCAACCCGACGGTGAGCCCGCTCCCCACGCAAAACCCCACGCCCGCTCCCGACGTGAACGTGCCCGCGATCGCTGCGCCCGACGCGGCGGTCGCCGCGCCGTCGGCGGCCGACGCATCGGCCGAACCCACCCAGGGCATCGCCGTCGTCGACGCGGGCGCTGTGCCCGCGAACGAGCCGCGCGGGCATCACAACTATTTCAATTACTGCAAGGAGCATCCGGGCCGCGTGCATCCCGTGACGCACGTTCTCTGCCCGATGTAATGTCAGGGGCGCTCGCGTCGACGCCGCAACGGGGGCGGCGTCGACGAAGCGAGCGATGCGATCAGAACTGGCACTGCCCCGTCGCGGTGTCGCAGGTGCCCTCGGGGCCGCAGGCCGCGTTGTTAGAGCAGCCGCACGAGCCCGTGGCGGTGTAGCAGCGACGGTTGGCGCCGCAGCTCGTCGAGGCCGTGCACAAGCAGTTGCCGCCCGAGCAGATGCTGCCCGTCGCGCACTGCGTCGACGACGTGCAGGTCACGTTGCACGTGTGCGCGTTGACGCCCGACGTGAGGCAGGTGCCGGGGCTGCAGACGCCGGCGGTCGACTCGCAGCGCGGCTGGCAGAAGCCCGTACCGCTCACGAGACGGCAGTAGTAACCGCTGCGGCAGTCGAGGTCCGAGCCGCACTCGTGGCGGCAGCTGTTCACGGCGCTCGCGCCGGTGCCGACGGTGATGCAGATGCCCGCCGGGCCACACTCGTTGCCCACGGGGCAATCGTAGATGCAGTAGCCGCCAGGAAATCCGAGCGGCGACGGGGCGCAGAAGCCGCCGCCGGGGCAGTCCGACGAGAAGGTGCACGCGCGGCCAGGGTCGGGGTCCGTCGAGGCGGGGCTCATACACGCGCCGGCCTCGCAGAACTGGCCTGCCGCGCACCGGCGACCGCATGCGCCGCAGTTGCCGACGTCCGACGAAACGTCCAGGCAGACGCCGCTGCACACCTGGTTGGGCGCCGCGCAGGGGGTCACGCAGGTTCCGCCCATGCAGAGCTGGCCGGCACCGCAGCGCGTGCCGCAGGCGCCGCAGTTGGCGAGGTCGCTCGTGATGTCCGAGCAGCTCGTGCCGCACATTCTCCGGGGCGCCGGGCAGGTGCTCATGCACGAGCCCGCGTTGCACACCTGCCCCGCAGCGCAAGCCCGGCCGCACGCGCCGCAGTTGGCGCCGTCGGAGAGCGTGTTCACGCAGCTCGAGCCGCACAGGGCGACGCCCACGGGGCACACGCACACGCCGCCCGAACAGGCCGTGCCCGTGGGGCAGGCGTTTCCGCAGGAGCCGCAGTTGGCGGCGTCCGACGACGTGTCGGTGCAGAACGCACCACACATCATGCGCGGCGCGCTGCAACCCGACACGTTGACGCACGCGCCCGCGGTGCAAACCTGCGAGGGCGAACAGCGCGTGCCGCACGCCCCGCAGTTCGACTCGTCGGTGGTGACGTCGCGGCAGAAGGCGCCGCACAGCGCGAGGCCGCCGGGACACCCCATCGCGGGGACGTCGACGGGCGGCATCGGGCCGTCGGGCGAGACGGGGACGTCGGGGGAGACGGGGGTGTCAGGCGAGACGGGGACGTCGGGCGAGACCGGCGCGTCGGAGGTGACGGGCGTATCCATCGTGGTCGGGGTGTCGCTGCTCGCGTCGGAGTCCGTGAAACCGCCGCCCGATCCACCCTTCGCAGAGCACGCCGTGGACCCTGCGAGGAGCAGGGCGACCGCGAGCGCGCGTGTTCGTTCGATCTTCATGGTGCCTCGTTGGAAAGAGAAAGCCGAAATCGTCGGGCGCGAGCCCACGAGCGCGCCACGGGCCGCGCGAGGGTTCGACGGAATGTCCCGTTCGTCAAGGTCTCGACACTCGGCCCGCGCTCACGCCGCGTCGCGCTCCGAGCCGAAGGAGCCGTCCCACTTCGCGATCACCACCGAGGCGAGGCCGTTTCCCGTCACGTTGATCGCGGTGCGGGCCATGTCCATCACCTCGTCGACCGCGAGCAGCATGGCGACGCCCGCCTCGCCCGGGAGGTTGAACGACGCGCAGGTGCCGGCGATGATCACGAGGGTGGCGCGGGGCACCCCCGCTACGCCCTTCGACGTGAGCATGAACGTAAGCATCATGGCGATCTGCTGCGTGAGGCTCATCGTGCGGCCCGCAGCCTGCGCGATGGTGAGGCTCGCGAGCACGAGGTAGAGCGTCGAGCCGTCGAGGTTGAAGCTGTACCCCGCGGGGATTACGAAGCTCGCCACGCGGCGTGGGACCCCGAAGCGCACCATCTCGTCGAGGAGCTTGGGGAGCGCGGCCTCGCTGCTCGCGGTGCTAAAGGCCGTGATGGCCGGCTCGCGGATCGCGCGCAGAAAGCCCAGCACGGGGGTGCGTGTGAGGAGCATCACGGGGACGAACACCAGGACGAACAGGCACAGCAGGGCGAAGTAGAGGCTCCCCACCACGCGGGCGTACTGCGCGAGGAGGTGCAGCACCGCGGGCCAGCCGCGGATCACGTGGCCGCCTACGTCTTGCCCCGCGGCCATGTGGCTCACGTTGTAGGCCATGGCGCCGAACACGCCGAGGGGCGTGAGCGACATCACCATGTCGGTGTACCGAAACATCACGTGGGTGAGCCCATCGAAGAACGCGAACACGGGCTTCGCACGGTCGCCAGCGCGTGTGAGGGCCACACCGAAGAGCGACGCGAACACCACGACGGGCAGAATGTCGCCCTCCGCCGCGTGCTTGAAGAAGTTGCTCGGAAACGCGTGCAGCGCGGTCTCCCACCCCGTCTGCGGCACCGCGAGGGCCGTGTGGGCGTCGGCGCGCAGCGGGAGCCCGTCGCCCGGACGCAGCGTGTTGGCGATCGCGAGCCCGATGAACAGCGCGAAGGTGGTGACCACCTCGAAGTACAGCAGCGCGCGCGCGCCCATGCGCCCGACCGACTTCACGTCGCCCGTCTGCGCGATGCCCGTCACGATCGTGGCGACGAGAATGGGCACGATCACGCTCTTGATGAGCGCGATGAAGGCCTTCGAGAAGAAGTGAAACAGCTCGTAGGCGAAGGGGTGCTGGTTCTGCGGGAGAAACCCGCCCAGCAGCACGCCGAGCGCGAGCCCCGCGAAGATGTGCACCGTGCTCGACCGGTACCAGAGGGCCCCCGAGGGCGCCGTCGCCGTCTTCATCCTCCAACGTGTACATGGTTTTTCGGCGCCTCCGATGCGCGAAGCGCGGTGCTATCGTCGCGCCGCCGTGATCCACGCGTTTGCGCAGCTCGAGTGCTCGATCGAGATGGTGGCCGCCGCGCGCGAGGCCTCGCCGCACGACGCGGCGCGCCCCGCTGCGCTCGAGCACCTCATCGATTTTCAAGACGCCCTCACTGGCGAGGCGCTGGGCGCCGCCGACGTCGCAACGCTCGCCCCCGTCGCCCGCTCTGGCGGTGCGCGCCTCGTCGAGCGCGAGGGCGAGGCCTCGCCCGACGGCGCTGCGCTGCGGCGGGTGTGGGTCCTCACGCCGGGGTCGAGCACGTACACCCTGGTCGTCGAGGGGGCCGAATCACGCCGTTACTTCGGCTGCGAGCGTACCTTCCCCGTCGAGGGCGCGGCCTCACGCCGGGTGCGCGTCTCCCTCGTTCCGCGCGTGCGCGACGTGACGGTCTCCGTCGACGTCGTCCGCGACACGAGCACCCGCACGCTCCCCGACGAGGGTCTGCGCGCGATCGAGCTCCGCCCCGCGGCGGCCGCCGAGCGCGAGGTCGAGGTGCACGCCGGCCGCTGCTCGGGCGAGCGCCCCGACGGCGGCAGCCACTGGTGCG
>CAISKJ010000658.1 GCA_903885885.1 uncultured delta proteobacterium | reverse complement strand
GGCGTAGCGCTCGGTGAGGTCGCGGGAGAGCGCGCGGGCGATCACCGCGTCGAGCGCGACGGGCAACGGGCCCGGCGTCCGCGCCGACGGCGGAACGAGCGGCGCCGACGACACGGCGACCGCGAGCGCGGCGCCCGTGAGGCCCTCGAAGGGGCGCATCCCGGTGACGAGGAAGTAGAGCGTCGCGCCGAGGCCGTACACGTCGACGCGCGCGTCGGGCGCGAGGCCGAGGAACACCTCGGGGGCCATGAAGTGCGGCGTGCCGACGGCCTCCCCCTGCTCGGTGATCGACGCGTCGGACTCCGCGAGCTGCCGCGCGATGCCGAAGTCGAGCACCTTGAGCAGGTCGAGGCCCGCGGGCGAGCGGGTGAGAAAGAGGTTCGAGGGCTTCACGTCGCGGTGCACGATGCCGCGCGCGTGGGCCTCGCGCAGCGACGCGCAGGCGTGGCGCAACAGGGCGACGGAGCGCGCGGGCGAGAGCGCCCCCTCGGCGGCGACGAGGCGCCCGAGGTCGAGGCCCTCGAGGTGCTCCATCGCGATGAACATCACGCCGTCGTCGCTCGCGCCCACGTCGAGGACGCGTACCGTGTGCTCGTCGTTGAGGGCGCGCAGCGCCTGAGCCTCGCGCTGAAAGCGCCGCGCGGTCTCGGGCGAGGCGTCGCGGTGCAGGATCTTCAACGCCACGTCGCGCTTCGCGCGCTCGTCCCAGGCGAGCCACACCTCGTTCATGCCGCCGACGCCGATGCGCGCCTGCAGGCGATAGCCCGCGAGGCGCCGCGCCACGTGGAGCTCGCGCAACAGCTCGGCGATGCGACGGGCGAAGTGCACCGCGCCCGCTGCGACGGCCACGACGAGGCTCCAATGCCCTAAAAAATAGACGATCGCGCGCGGCGTGGCCCACTGCGCGGCGACGGCGGGCACGGCGCGGGCGCCGAGCGCGAGCACCGCGACCCACGCGACGAACCAGGCGACGACGGTGAGCGACACCCGCGAGGTGCGCACCTCGGCCACGAGCGAGCCGCCGAAGGTGAAGCCCAGGAGCCCGAGCACCCACGGGCTCTCGAGGCCGCCGAAGGAGAGCGACTGCAGCGCGAGGAGCGCGGCGATGGCCACGGTGTAGAGCCACGAGACGAGCGCCACCACGCGATCGTCGACGGCGGGACGCCGCGCGAGCGCGCGCACGGCGGGCTGCAGCGGCGCGCCCGCGAGGCGGAGCCCGAGCACCCACGCCCACGACGCCTGGGGCCACACGAACGTGAGCGCGAGCAGGTCGAAGACGACGCCCGCCATCCACGCGAGCGGCTGCCACGTGAGGCCGCTCATGTGTGCCCGAATGGCCCGCGCCTCCGCCGGGAGCCACAGCGCGTCGAGCGCGCGCGCCCACGCGGTGGCTGCGTCGCGAGGGGGGAGCGTGGCTTCGTTCGATCGCTCCATCGGGCCGTGAGCGTCACTCTATCGGCGCATCGGGCTCGTGCGAAACCGTAACCGCACCTTCGGCTCGCCATCGCGTGCTCGGTGTAGCGCGCTCAGACATGGGGCGCCGCGCGGGCGACAGCGTGGAGAGCGCGATGGCGCCCGTGGTAGAGCGCGTGCCCACACCCCCCAATGGGCCCCGCGAGCGCACCATGAACCTCTCCGAGCTGACCCACCCCGACCTTCGCAACGCCGAGAGCCCTGCGGCGCTGCGCGCGCGCCTCGTCGACGTTCAGCGCGCGCTCATGGCGCGCACCGCGTGGCCGCCGCACGACGACGCAGCCGTTCGCGGGGCCGTGGTGCGCGAGGCGGGCGACATTCACCCCATCATTCGCTGCGAGGCGGTGCTCCCCTTCGCCGCCGAGCGCCTCTTCGAAATGGTCGCCGTGCAGGTGGCGAGCACCATGCCCTCGTGGAACGCCTACGTCTACGCGTGCCGCGAGGTCGAGCGGCTACCGTCGGGCGGGCGCGTGCTCGTCGACTACGTCGGCACGAAGGGCATCACCGACCGCGAAGACGTGTTTCTCCAGTGCCTGTTTCGCGACGAGGGCGGGCGGCTCTTCGAACTGTCGGCGGGGTGCGAGCACGCCGCGGTGCCGCGGCAGAAGCGGTACGTGCGCTCGCATCTGTATTTCTGTTCGAAGGTGATCACGCCGCTGGGCGCCGACCGCGCGCGCTACACCGTGTACTGGCAGTACGACGTGGCAGGGTGGCTCGCGCGGCTCATGCCGGCCTCCACGCTGGCGAAGCTCGCCCTCAAGAACCTCGAGCACGAGTTCGAGCTCCTCGCCGGGGCGCGCATCGCGAACCAGGTGAAGGGACTGCAGGCACTGCCTGCGTCGCAGTACGACCTGTTCTCCTTCGAACGTCCCGGCGACGGCCCGCTCGCGCCGCGCGGGCCGTGAGTCGCCTTCGGGTGCGGCCTACGGCGTGGTGACCAGCGTGGGCGCGCGGTTTACGCCCGGCAGGCCCGCGGCGGCGAGCGACCCGTCGCCGGTCCAGCCCCAGCAGTACGCCTGACCGCTTGTGTCGACGGCGCAGTTGGGGCCGTACGCGTTGGGGCTCACCATCACGCGGGCAAAGCGGTCGCCGCCGACCACGGTGCCCGAGGCGTTGTAGGGCGCCGTGTTGTTGCCGATGAGACCGAACTCGGCGTAGCCCGAGCACACCGTCGACGTCGTGCCCGTGACCACGCGCGTGGTGCAGATGCTCCAGCTGTAGTTGGTGCTGAACGAGACGATGTTCGCCGACGCCGTCACCGCGCGGGCGCGCGTGCCGCCGAGGGAGTAGCCCCAGTCCCAGACCTCGGTGGCGCCCGCGCCGCGCGCCATGCAGTGCAGCGGGCCGCACTGAAAGAGCGACGCGACGCCCCCGAGGTACACCGGCGTCGTCACCGTCGAAGCCGTCGTGGTCACGAGGCCCGGCACGTAGCGGTTGGTCGAGCTCCCATCCGCGAGCTGGCCCTCGATGTTGCGGCCCCAGCACGACACCTGCCCCGAGGCGAGGCGCGCGCACGCGAAGCCGTTGCCCACCCACAGCTCGCGCGCGTTGGTGCCGACGCCCGCCACGAGCGAGGGCGTAGGCCGCGGAACCTGATCGTTCTGCCCCAGCTGCCCCCAGTAGTTGTAGCCCCAGCAGCGCACCGAGCCGTCGACGCCGCGCGCGCAGGTGGTGTTGCCGTCGGTGCGAATCTCCGCGAGCTCGGGCACGCCCGCGACGGGCGTCGGGAGCGCACGGTTCACCGTGGTGCCGTCGCCGATCTGGCCGTAGGCGTTGTAGCCCCAGCACACCGCCGTGCCGCCGCGGCGGAGCGCGCAGGCCCCGCTGGCGCCCACGCTGATCTGCACCGCGTCGGTGAGGCCCGCCACCGGCGCGGGCGTGGTGCGGTTCACCGTGGTGCCGTCGCCGAGCTGCCCCGACGCGTTGCCCTGCGAGGCCGAACCCCAGCACTCCACGGTGCCGCTTCGACGCAGGGCGCAGCGCCAGCTCGTGCCCGCGCCGGTGAACCAGTTGGTCCCCGTTCCCTGCTGCAGGTCGACCACGTCGTTGAGGCCCGTGATGGCCGCGGGCGTCGCGCGCGTCTCGGTGCCGCCGCCGGCCTCGCCGAAGGGGTTGTTGCCCCAGCAGCGCACGGCCCCGTCGACGCCGAGGCCGCACGAGTGCGCGGCGTACAGCGCGAGGGCGCGCTGCGGCCCGAGCCCCGTCACCGCGACGGGCGTCGCGCGGTTCACGGTGGCGCCGTCTCCCACCTGCGAGAAGCTGTTCTCACCCCAGCAGCGGAGCGAGCCGCCGATGGCCAGCGCGCACGCGTGGCGAAGCCCCGCACGCACCAACGACGCGCCGGTGAGCCCCGTGACCTCGACGGGCACCGCGCTGTAGGGCACCGCCGACCCGTTGCCGAGCTGGCCCGACTGGTTGCGCCCCCAGCACACCACGGTGCCGCCGCGGCGCCGCGCGCACGAGAAGTTCTCGCCCGCGGTGACGGCCACCGCGTCGGTGACGCCGCCGACCGTGATGAGCCCCATGCGCGCCGTGACCGTCCCGTCGCCGAGCTGGCCGTAGGCGTTGTTGCCCCAGCACACCACGGCACCGCTCGCGCGCACCGCGCAGTAGTGGTTCGCGCCGACCGCGACGGCGACGGCGTCGGTGAGGCCCGCGACGGGCGCCGTGACGAGCGTGTTGCTCCAACAGAGCACCGCGCCGCCCGCGACGGCGCACGCTGCGAAGTTGCGCACGCTCAGGTCCGTGCGCGCTGAAACCGCTCGACCCGCTCGGCCGCGCGGGCCCGGGCCTCGGCGTCGATCGCCAGCAGCCCGTCGACCGAGTCGGCCGCGCCCTCGGCGATCGGCATCTCGGCCAACACCTCGGCGTTGAGTTGCGCGATCGCATCGAAGCGCAGGCGGCGGTCCAGGAAGGCCGCCACCGCGACCTCGTTGGCCGCATTGAGCACGGTCGTGCTGCCTTCGCGCGCCTCCAAGGCCTGCCACGACAGC
>CAISKJ010000657.1 GCA_903885885.1 uncultured delta proteobacterium | reverse complement strand
GGCCTCCGGCGTGCCGACCGCCACGATCGTCCCGCCCGCGTCGCCGCCGTCGGGGCCGACGTCGACGACCCAGTCGCAGCGCTTCACCACGTCGAGCTGGTGCTCGATCACCACCACCGTGTTGCCCTGCTCCACGAGGCGCTCGAGCAGCACCATGAGGGTCTCGGTGTCGCGCAGGTGGAGGCCCGTCGTGGGCTCGTCGAGCACGTAGAGCGTGCGGCCCTGGGCGCGTCGGGCGAGCTCGCGCGCGAGCTTCACGCGCTGCGCCTCGCCGCCCGAGAGCGTGGTGGCGGGCTGCCCGAGGTGCAGGTACCCGAGGCCCACGTCGCGCAGGGTGATGAGCAGGTCGCGCACGCGCGGCAGCGCTTCGAAGACGTTGATGGCCTCGTCGACGGTCATGCCGAGCACGTCGGCGATGGAGTACCCGCGGTACTTCACCGTGAGCGTCTCGCGCTCGTAGCGCGAGCCCTCGCAGGCCTCGCAGGGCACCATCACGTCGGGCAGAAAGTGCATCTCGACGCGGAGCACGCCGTCGCCCGGGCAGCTCTCGCAGCGGCCGCCCTTCACGTTGAAGCTGAAGCGCCCGGGCTTGAAGCCCCGCGCCCGCGCCTCGGGAACCTGGGCGAACACCTCGCGCAGCAGGGCGAACACGCCCATGTACGTTGCGGGCGACGAGCGCGGCGTACGGCCGAGGGGCCGCGCGTCGACGGCGACGAGGCGCTCGATGAGCTCGACGCCCTCGATCGAATCGATGGGGGCCGCGGGCACCGGCAGGTTCTGGAGCCGCGCGCGCACGTGCGGCACCACCGTGCCCAGAATGAGCGAGCTCTTGCCTGAGCCCGACACGCCCGTGATGCCCACCATGCACCCGAGGGGGATCTCGACCGACACGTTGCGCAGGTTGTGGAGCCGCGCGCCCTTCACCTTGATGACGCCCTTCGCGTCGCGGCGCACCGCGGGAAGGCCCACGGAGCGCGTGCCCGCGAGGTAGGGGCCGGTGATGCTGTCGGGCTGGTTGGCGAGGTCGGCGGGCGTGCCGAAGCCCACCACGCGGCCGCCGTGGACGCCCGCGCCGGGGCCGAGGTCGACCACCCAGTCGGCCGCGCGAATGGTCTCGATGTCGTGCTCGACGACGAGCACCGAGTTGCCGCGGTACACCAGCGTGCGAAGGGTGTTCAGGAGCCGCGCGCTGTCGCGGGGGTGCAGCCCCACGGAGGGCTCGTCGAGCACGTAGAGCACGCCCACGAGCGCGCTGCCGATCTGCGTGGCGAGGCGCACCCGCTGGCCCTCGCCGCCCGAGAGCGTCGAGGCCGCGCGCGCGAGCGAGAGGTACGCCACGCCCACGTCGTCGAGAAACTGAAGGCGCGAGACGATCTCGGACTGCACGCGCGACACGACGGGGCGCACCTTCGCGGGGAGCTCGAGCGCGAGGCAGAACGCGCGCAGCTCGCGCACGGGGAGCTTGGAGACGTCGGCGATCGTACGGCCCGACAGGCGCACCGAGAGAGCCTCGGGGCACAGGCGCGTGCCGCCGCAGGCGTCGCAGGGGGCCTCGGTGGTGCCGCGGATGTCGTCGCCGTCGTCGTCGTCGTCGTCGTCGTCGCGGCCCCGGCCGCGGGCGCCGGCGCGGTTCTTTCGCTCGAGGAGGCTCAGCACGCCGGGGTAGCTGTCGCCGTCGCCGTAGAGGATCTCGTCCCGGGCCCGTGTAGGAAGGGAGTCCCACGGGGCGTAGAGGTCGATGCCGATGCCGCGCGCGTACGACTCGAGCTCGCGGGGCAGCGAGCCCTTGCGCCACGGCGCGAGCGCGCCCTCGCGGAGCGACAGGGCGGGGTCGGGCACGAGGCGCGCGAGGTCGGCCACCTCGCGCACGCCGAGGCCGCCACACACGTTGCACGCGCCCGCCGGCGAGTTGAACGAGAACAGCTGCGGCTCGATGGGGGGCAGCGTGATGCCGCAGTCGGCGCACGCGAAGCGCTCCGAGAGGAGCATCTCGTCGCGGTCGACGGGGGTCACGCGCACGAGCCCCTGGGCGTGCTTGAGGGCGAGCTCCACGGCGTCGAGCACGCGCGAGCGCACGCCCTCTTTGATGGCCACGCGGTCGATCACGAGGTCGATGTCGTGGGCGGCGCGGGCGTCGAGGATGATCTCCTCGCCGAGGTCGCGCACGGCGCCGTCGACGCGCACGCGCACGAAGCCCTCGCGGCGCCACGACTCGAGCAGGTCGGCGTGGGCGCCGCGCTGCGCGCGCACCGCGGGGGCCAGCACGCTCACGCGCGAGCCCTCGCCGAGGGCGATCACCTGATCGACCATCTCGCTCACGGTGCTGGCCCGCACGCGCTTGTGACACTGCGGGCAGAAGGGCTCGCCGGCGCGGGCGAAGAGGAGCCGGAGGTAGTCGTCGATCTCGGTGACGGTGCCCACCGTCGAGCGCGGGTTGCGCGCGAGGGTGCGCTGCTCGATGGCGATGGCGGGCGACAGGCCCTCGATGTGATCGACGTCGGGGCGCGCGATGGGCCCCAACAACTGGCGCGCATAAACCGAGAGCGACTCGACGTAGCGCCGTCGGCCCTCGGCGTAGATGGTGTTGAACGCGAGCGAGCTCTTGCCCGACCCCGACGGCCCCGTAACGACCACGAGCCGACCGCGGGGAATGTCTACGTCAATGGATTGCAGGTTGTGAGTGCGAGCGCCGCGAACAACGATAACGTCCATGATGGAGCCCCGCATTCTGCGGCTCCGCGCGACGGACTTCAATCATCTCGTGCGGCCCTCGCGCAGCGCATCACTCCCGCTTTTTGTGCGGGCGCGCGACGCGACTCAGAGCGAGAAGAGGAGGAGCCGCAGGCCGTTGAGCACCACGACCATGGTGCTCCCCTCGTGCAGCACGACCGCGTGGCTGATGCGCACGAAGCCGAAGATCGACGCGAAGATGAGCACCGCGCTCACGCCGAGCGAGATGGCGAGGTTGACCTTCACCGTGCGGTTGGCCTCGCGCGCGAGCGCCACCGCGAAGGGCAGCTGGCGCAGGTCGTCGCCCATGAGCACCACGTCGGCGGTCTCGAGCGCCACGTCGGAGCCCGCCCCCCCCATCGCGATGCCCACCGAGGCCGCGGCGAGCGCGGGCGCGTCGTTCACGCCGTCGCCCACCATGGCCACGCCGCCCTCCCTGGCGAGCTCGCGCAGCGCGGTCACCTTGCCCTCGGGCATGAGGGGCGCGCGCGGCTCGTCGATGCCCACCTCGCGCCCGATGGCCTGCGCCACGCGGAGGTTGTCGCCCGAGAGCATTACCGTGCGCTTGATGCCCATCGCGCGCAGCTTCACGAGCGCGTCTTTCGCCTCGGGGCGCAGGGTGTCGGCCACGCCGATCACGCCGATGTACTCCAGGCCCCGACGCACCACCATGGTGGTCTGCCCGCTGCCCTGCATGCGCTCGACCTCGGCCTTCACGGCGTCGGGCACCTTCGTGACGTCGAAGAGGTCGAGGCTCCCGATGGCCACGGCCTTGCCGCCCACCATCGAGCGAATGCCCTTGCCGTGCACGGCCTCGCAGCCGACGGCCTTGGCGGGCTCCGCGCTCTTCGCCTTCGCACCGTCGACCACGGCCTTCGCGAGCGGGTGCGACGACAGCGCCTCGACGCCGGCGGCAACCGAGAGGAGCTCCGCCTCGGTGACGTTGGGCGCGGTCCACACCGACACGAGCTTGGGCTTGCCGAGGGTGAGCGTGCCTGTCTTGTCGAAGGCGATCGACGACACGCTGCCGAGCTCCTCGAGGTGCGCGCCGCCCTTCATGAGCACGCCGCCGCGTGCGGCCCGCGCGACGGCCGAGAGCACCGCCGCGGGCGTCGAGATGGCGAGGGCGCACGGCGACGCCGCGACGAGCAGCGAGATGGCGCGCAGCAGCGACTCCTTGAGCGAGAGCGTGAGCGCGTGGTCGCTGTGGCGCACCTGATCGAGCACCACGAGCACGACGGCGAGCGTGGGCGCGGCGGCGAGCACCAGCGGGGCGAAGCGCTGCTCGATCTTCTTCGAGAAGCGCTGGGCCTTGCCCTTGCGAGCCTCGGCCTCGGTCACGAGGTCGATCACCTTCGCGATGGCCGACTCGTTGGAGAGCCTGGTGACCTCGACCTCGAGCGCGGCCTCGGCGTTGATGGTGCCCGCGAACACGCCGTCGCCGGGTCCCTTCGAAACGGGCACCGACTCGCCGGTCACCGTCGACTGGTCGAGCGACGAGCGCCCCTCGCGGATCACCCCGTCGAGCGGGACGCGATCGCCCGCGCGCACCACCACCCGATCGCCGCGCTTCACGGCGCCGACGGGCACCTCGACGATCTCTTCGCCGCGGCGCACGCGCGCCGTGTCGGGGCGCAGCTTGCCCAGGGCGTCGATGGCCCGGCGCGCGCGGTCGAGGGCGCGGTGCTCGAGCGCGTGCCCGAGGCTGAAGAGAAACAGCAAGAGGCCCGCTTCGAACCACGCGCCCAGAATGGCCGCGCCCACCGCGGCGAGCACCGTGAGCGTCTCGATGTCGAACTTGAGCAGGCGCACCGAGGTGAGCGCCCCGCGCACCGGGAAGAAGCCCGCCGACAGCGCCGCGCCCGCGTAGAGCGCGAGGGGGAGCGCGGGCGTCGTCGCGGCCTCGAGGGTGCCCGTGCGCCACTGGTACACGAAGCCCGCCGCGACCATCACGCCCGCGAGCACCGACAGCGGCACCTCGAGCTTGGGCGCGAGCCCGCCGCCGTGCGAGTGGCTGCAGCAGGCGTGGCCCGACTCGGGCTCCTCGAGTTCGAAGCCGAGCGCCTCGACGCGCTTCTCGATCGCGCGCGGCGAGGTGGCCTCGACGTCGTACTCCACGAAGAGCCGCTCGGCGGCGTAGGCCACGTTGGCCTCGAGCACGCCCTTCATGCGACCGAGGGCGTACTCGACGTGGTAGCCGCTCTGCGCGCTGTCCATGCCGCGCACGAACCAGCTCTTGTACTTGTAGCGCCGCGCGATCTCGGCGGCCGACGCGCGCACGAGCGCCACGACCTCGTCGCGCCCGCCCTTCGCGCCGTCATAGTGAACGCAGAGCTCGGCCCACCCCT
Organism: uncultured delta proteobacterium; assembly: GCA_903885885.1. Lineage (GTDB taxonomy): Bacteria > Myxococcota_A > Polyangia > Polyangiales > CAISKJ01. The sequence goes on along the minus strand of CAISKJ010000657.1, from coordinate 286 downwards.
GGTCGCGGCGAATGTGAATGTCCGAGATGCCCGCGCGCTTCGCGATGTGCGCCTCGAGCTTCTCGAAGCGCCCGACCTCGTTGGTCTCGCCGGGCAGCACGAAGCTCAGCTCGAGCTGACACGCCGTGCCGCCGTCTTCGGCCGCGCGCTCGCCGACCGCACGCTCCTTCGCCTCGTGCGCGTGGTCGTGGCCGGCGTGGTCGTGCGCCGCGTGGTCGTGGTCGTGACCGCAGCCCTCGCCGTGCTCGTGTTCGGCATGGTCGTGCGCCGCGTGGTCGTGGTCGTG
>CAISKJ010000656.1 GCA_903885885.1 uncultured delta proteobacterium | reverse complement strand
GGGGCCGCCCGCGTCGGCGCACACGCACGCGGCGAAGGTGCCGTCGGCCTGGCAGGTGCGCGTCGACGGGGCGCCGTCGGGGCACGCGCAGGCCTCCATCGTGTCGGCCACACAGCCTTCGCGGGGAGCCCCCGCGAGGAGGTCGTCGGGCGCGCACGCCGCCGTCGCGAGAAGAACCACCGCCGAGAGCGCGCGTCGCATCGCGCTCCCCGTTACGACACTCTTCACGCGATGTCGACGGCGAGCGCGTCGGCGTCGAGCGCGCGCACCACACAATCGCCCGCGGTGCCGTCTTCCCACACCATGCAGGTGAAATCGGTGGGCGCGTCGAGGGCGATCATGGGGTGGTGCCACACGCCGGGGCGGTAGCTCACGCCCTGCGTGCCGCTCGCGACGAAGGCCCGCGCGGTGGCGAGGTCGGGCGCGTCGTCGCCGAGGGCCACCACGACGAGGTAGCGCCGCGCGTTCATGGGCACGAAGAGCTGCGTCGCGTGCGGGTGCTTCTCGAGCAGCGCGAGGGCGCGGGGCCACTCCGCGTGCGGCGCGCAGCGAAAGCTCGCCACGTTGAGCGTCGCGTGGGGGCGACGGTTCGCGAGGTCGACGAGGTGGTCGCGGCGCGCCGCGGTGCCCTGGTTGGCGTCTTTGGCGGCGACGTCGTCGCGGGTCGACGAGGCCACGGCGCCGTAGGGGGCGTACGCGCTCGCCGTGAGCGGCGACGCGACGAGGAGGGTGCGAGCCATCGGCGGGGAATCTATCAGTCGTTGAGCAGGAGCTTGAGCACGACGTTCATCATGCGGCCGAAGGGCGGGCGCAGGAGGCCCGTACCGTTGATGCCGCTCTGGTAGAACACGGGCTTGAGCTTGCTGAGCGCGTCGAAGCCGGCCTTGCCGTGGTAGGCGCCCATGCCGCTCGGCCCCACCCCGCCGAAGGGCATGTCGTGCTGCGCGATGTGGAGCATCACGTCGTTGACGGTGACGCCCCCGGAGGTGGTCTCGTGGATGACGCGCGCGGTCTCGACCTTGTCGTTGCCGAAGTAGTAGAGCGCGAGGGGCCGCGGGTGGTCGTTGACGTACGCGATGGCCTCGTCGATCGAGGAGTACGTGCGCACGGGCAGAATGGGCCCGAAGAGCTCGTCTTGCATCACGGTCATGTCGTCGGTGGCGTCGAGCACGAGGTGGGGCAGGAGCTTGCGCGTGGCGCGGTCGGAGGTCTCTCCGCCGGGGTTCACCTCGATGACGCGGGCCCCTTTGGCGCGGGCGTCGTCGAGGTGCGCCACGAGGCGCGCGTAGTGCCGTTCGCTCACGATGGAGGTGTAGTCGCCGTTGGTGACCACCGTGGGATAGAGCTCGGCCACGGCGCGCTGGTAGGCGGCCACGAACTCGTCGCGGCGCTCTGCGGGCACGAGCGCGTAGTCGGGCGCGATGCACGTCTGCCCGGCGTTGAAGAGCTTGCCCGACACGACGCGCGTCGCGGCCGTGGCGAGCGCGTAGTCGCGGCCCACGAGCGCGGGCGACTTGCCCCCGAGCTCGAGGGTGACGGGCACGAGGTGCTCCGCGGCGGCGCGCATCACGAGGCGGCCGACCTGCGTAGAGCCCGTAAAAATAAGGTGATCGAAGGGGAGGCGCGAGAAGCTCTCGCCCACCTCGGGGCCGCCGGTGACCACCGTGACGTGGTCGGGCTCGAAGGTCTCGGCGATCATCTGGCGGATGAGCTCGCTCGTGACGGGCGTGAGCTCCGAGGGCTTGAGCATCGCGCCGTTGCCCGCGGCGAGCGCGTCGGCGAGGGGCGCGGCCGCGAGCTGGATGGGGTAGTTCCACGGCGAGATGATGCCCACCACGCCGAGGGGCTGGGCGATGACCTCGGCGCGCCCGGGCTGAAAGAGCCAGCTCACCTCGGCCTTGCGCGGCGTCATCCACTCCTTGAGGTGGGCGCGCGTGTGGCGGATGCCCTCGACGGTGACCACCACCTCGGCCACGAGCGTCTCGACGCGCGAGCGGTTGCCAAAGTCCTGCGAGATGGCCCGCGCGATGTCGTCCTTGCGACGAAGGAGCATCTTCTCGAGCTTGTCGAGCCACGCGACGCGGGTCTCGTAGCTCACGGTGCCGCGCGCGCGCTGGGCGGCGCGCAGGCGCTCGAGGACCGGCGCGAGGTCGGCGGTGGAGGCGCGCGGCGGCGCCGCGTTCGTCGGAGCGCGCTCGGCGCTGACGCTGGTTTCCATGGTCATGGGGGCGACCCCTGGTGAGTGCGAGGAGGTTCGTCGAGCCCCCTCAAGCGTGAGGGGGATGCGCGCAGTGCGCGCCGATCATGGGCGATCGACGCGCGGGCTTCAACCCACGACAGCGGCGATGGCGTCGCGCAGCTCCTTCGACTCGGGGGCGACCCGCGAGGCGAAGCGACCAACCACGTTGCCCGCGCCGTCGACGAGGAACTTCTCGAAGTTCCACGCGACCTCGCCCGCGGGCGTCGCGGCGCTGGTGAGCCACTGGTAGAGCGGGTGCTTGCCGTCGCCCTTCACCGTGATCTTCGACAGCATCGGGAAGGTGACCCCGTAGCGCGACTCGCAGAACCCCTTGATCTCGGGGTCGGGCGCGGGCTCCTGCGCGCCGAAGTCGTTCGCGGGCACGCCGACCACCACGACCCCGTGGTCTTTCATCTCGGCGTAGAGCGCCTGGAGCCCCTTGTATTGCGCGGTATACCCGCACTTCGAAGCGACGTTGACCAGAAGCACGGCCTTGCCCTTCAGGTCGGCCAGCGAGAGTTCGCCACCCTCGATCGTGCGGAGCGTGAAATCATGGAGCGTCGTCATGTGAAAACCCCTCTCTCAGATGCGCCCTACGATGCCTTGAGCGCCGTCGCGGCTTCGTGCGAGGCGCCGAGGCGGCGCAGCTCGGCGCGCACCGAGCGCAGCTCGGCCTCGTTCTCGTTCTGGTGGCTCCACGCCACGTAGATGAGCACGCTCACGAAGGCCACCACCATGAGGGCGACCAGGAAGGCCACGAGGCTCCCGCCGAGGACCCACGCGGGGATCACCGCGAGGAGCATGGCCGCGAACTTGGGGCTGCGGCGGTAGTTCGCCTGCATCGACACCATGGACTGCTCGAGCCATGCGAGGCGCTCTTCGAGCTTCTGTCTCCGCTCTTCGCTCATTGCGCGGCGGACCTTAGAAGCCTCGCTCGCGCGTGGCAATCGCCATCACCGCCGCCGCAGGGACAGGCCCTTGGGCCTGTCCCCAAAGTCTCCCGTCGCGGACGAAACGATCCGCGTCGCCCCGCGGCGTTGCCGCGTCTCGACGGGCCGACAGCCCGTCTCCGCCACGGCGCCTTGCGGTGCTCGCTGCTCGCTTCGCCCGCTCGGTCCGACTTCAGGGACAGGCCCTAGAACGCGCCGCGCACGAAGGCTCCGCACGACGCCGGGCCGCAGCCCGCGGAGACCGTGGCGACCGACGACGACTGCGGCGCGCGGGGCCCCTGCGCGACCCACACGACGACGCCCGCGACGAGCGCGCTGACGCCCACCGCGCCGATCACGTCGGCGGCGAGCGCGCGGGCGCGGCCGCTGGCGACCTCGTCGTCGGGCGACGCGGCGCACTGCCCGCCGGGACAGC
>CAISKJ010000655.1 GCA_903885885.1 uncultured delta proteobacterium | reverse complement strand
CGGCCTGCGCGGCGGGCGCCTCGGCGGTCATCGCCCCCGGCCGCGAGCCCGGCGTGGTCGGCTCGCTCTTCGCGGGCGCCGACGTCGGCACCCTCTTCGCGCCCGACCCTTCGCCGCGCTCGTCGCGCGCCCACTGGATCGCCCACACCCTCCGCCCGCGCGGAACGCTCGTCGTCGATGAGGGCGCCCGCAAGGCCGTGGTGGAGGGCAAGCGCAGCCTGCTCCCCTCGGGCGTCCGCCTCGTGCGCGGATCGTTTCGCCGCGGCGACCCCGTCGACGTGGCCGACGCGAAGGGCAACGTCTTCGCCCGCGGCCTCGCCACCTACGCATCGGCCGAGCTCGAGAAGCTCCGCGGGCACAACACCCGCGAGATCGCCGAGGTGCTCGGGTACAACCTCGGCGACGAGGCCGTGCACAAAGACCACCTCGTGCTTCTGGCCTGACCGGGTCGCGGCGGTACACTCCGCGCCATGTCGAACCACGCCGCGCTCGAGTCGTTCGCAATCCACCGATCGATCGCTCCAAAGGCCGAGGTCACCGAGTACGCCCTGCTGCGCGTGCGGGCGGCCGCGACGCCCGTCGGTGAGCGCCCGTCGCTCTCCGTGATGCTCGTGATCGACACGTCGGGCTCGATGGCGGGCGAAGCCCTCACGCAGGTGATTCGCTCGACGCAGAAGATCGCCGAGATGCTCGACGAGCGCGATGCGCTGGGCGTCGTGGCGTTCTCGTCGGGCGCCGCCACGGTGTCTCCGCTGCGCCGCATGACGCGCGAGGCGCGCGCAGCGACGCACGCCGAGGCGGCCACGCTGCGGGCCTCGGGCAACACCAACATGTCGGGCGGCCTCGCCCACGCCGCGCTGCAGTTTCCCGCGCGCGGGGGCGACGAGCGACAGGCGATGATCCTCCTCTCCGACGGCCAGCCCAACGTCGGCGCGAGCACGCCGCAGGCCCTCGCCGACGAGGTGCGGCGCATCCGCGAGCGCGGCGTCGCGGTCTCGTCGCTGGGTTACGGCCCCTCGCACAACGACGACGTGATGATCGCCGTGAGCGACGCGGGCGGCGGTCGTTACGCCTTCGTGGCCGACACCAAGCTCGCCGCGGGTAGCTTCGCGCGCGCCCTCGGCTCGCAGCGTGATGTCGTGCTCGAAGGCGTCGAGCTCCTGCTCACGCCGAGCGACGGGGTCGAGATTCGCAAGGTCTTCGGCGAGCCCCGGACTTCGTTCGGCGCGGGCGGCCTCAAGGTCTCACTCCCCGACCTCGCGGCGGGCGACGAGCTCAACATCGTGGTCGAGCTGCGCGTGCGCGCCCCGGCGCGAGAGGGCGCGTGGGTGATGCTCGGCGCGACGCTGTCGGGCCGCGCCCCCGTCACGCGCGAGCTCTTCGCCGAAGAGGCGTCGGTGCGCATCGCGGTCGCTCCAGGGGAGGGCGCGTTCGAGCCCGTGGCGGTCGTCGCCAGCGCGCTCGCGATCGCTGACGAGGCGCGCACGCGCGCCCGCGGCCTCGCCGACCGCCACGACTTCGCAGGCGCCGCCGCCGTGCTGCGCAGCGCGCGCCAGGCCCTCACCGAGACGCCCGGGTACCGCAAGGGCAGCGACGATCCGCTCGACGACGCCGTCGAGGCCCTCTCCGACGAGATCACCAACATGGAGAAGGTGCCCGCCGAGGCCGAGTACCAGAAGCTCCGCAAGGCAGCGCGCGACTACGGCGACTTCGCGCAGTCGAGCAGCCGCGTGTCGGGCAACCGATCGCTCGTGGGGCAATCGCCCTCGCAGGTGATGTACATGCGCCGGATGGGCGCCGCGGTCGTGCCCGAGGCCTGGCTCGTGGTGGTCGCAGGGCCCGGCGAGGGGAGCGCGTTTCGCCTCGCGGCCGAGAACGACATCGGTCGCGGCCTGAACGCCGCCATTCGCATCGACGACCCCAACGTTTCGCGGGTGAACAGCCGGGTGCTCTTCGAGGGCGGTGGCTTCTGGGTGATCGACTGCGGCAGCACCAACGGCACGCGCGTGAACGGCGCTCGCGTCGAGCGCGCGCCCCTCACCGAGGGCTGCACCCTTGAGCTCGGGGCGGTCACGCTCCGTTTCGACACGAAGTCGTCGCCCACGTCGAGGGCACCCGACAAGGCGACGTAGGCCCTGTCCCCAAAGTCTCCCGTCGCGGACAAAACGATCCGCGTCGCACCGCTGCGTTGCCGCGCCTCGACGGGCCGACAGCCCGTCTTCGCCACCGCGCTTTGCGATTATTGCTGCTGGGTTCGCCCGCTCGGTCCGACTTCAGAGACAGGCCCTAAGGCTTCGCGAGGGCCGCCTCGAGCGCCGCGCGGAGGGCCGTCGCGCGCTCCGGGTCGATCATCGAGGCGTACTCGACGCGGCCGCGCAGGTGCGCCGCGAAGTTGGGGATGCCATCGCGGTTCTGGCTCGCGAGCCCGTGCTTCGCCGCGTTGTGGAGCGTCGCACGGAGCAGGCGGTATTCGTCGCGCGGAAGCGTGACGCGCTCGTTCACCGTGACCCCGGTGACCTCTTGCCGCTGTGACGCGCGCATCACGTGGGTCTTGGCGGGGTTTTCGGAGAAGCCCTCGGCCTTCACGATCTCGCGCAGGCTCTTGAGAATGCGCCCCGCGGCGGAGGGCTTGTCGCCCGAGAAGGTGAGGTCGTCGGCGTAGCGCGTGTACGTGAAGCCGTGCTTCTTCGCGAGGCCAGCGAGGCGCTGGTCGAGGCGGCGGCACAGCACGTTGGTGATCACCGGGCTCGTGCACGCGCCCTGCGGCAGCACGCGCGCGCCGAGCGCGACGTGAAAGACCTTGCCGTCGAGGGCCGTGGGCACGCGCGGCGGCTCGGTGCAAAAGAGCGCCAGGACCGTGGCGACGTGCTCGCTGTACCCGAGCTTGTGAAACATGCCCTTCACGCGGCGAAAGCTCACCGAGGGAAAGAAGTCTTTGAGGTCGACGTTGATGACCACCTTGCGGCCCACGTGGGGCGTCGCGTTGGTGACGATCGAGCGGTGTCGCACGAACCCATGCGCCGTGGGCGCGAGGGTGAGCTTCTCGAGCACGTTCTTGAACACCCAGCGCTGCGCGGCCGCGAGGCGGGGCTTGGGCGCCGAGATGCGGCGCAGGCCGCCCGTCTTCTTCGGGATCTCGTAGCGGTGGTAGTGCACCAGCGAAGCGCCGCGGCGGTGGTAGGTCAGCCAGCGGAGCTGCGCGAGCGTAACGCCCAGCACCATGGCCACGTCCTGGCTGCGCGCGAGCACCGGGAGGCCGCGTCGCGTGAGCTCGGAGACGTTGCTCGTCGTGTCTTGCAGCCCGCCGCTCACCCCTTCGCCGAGGTGAACCACGTTCGACTTGCGATAGACCGCGTAGGCGTCGCGGCGCTTCTTGGCCTCCGCCGCGCGCTTCGCCTTGGCCTCCTTGCGGCGCTTCTTCGACTCGTCCCACCGGCGCTTGCGCTCTTCGGCGAGGGCCTTGGCGGGGTCGCCCACCGTGGTCGACTGCGAGCGCAGCTTGAAGAGCTCGGCCTCGATCTGCGCGCGCTCCTTCGCCTCGGCGGGCGGATCGGCAGGGAGCCCCTTGTGCCACGGCCAGAAGCCGTTGACGCGCATGCGCTCGAGCACCTGCCAGTCGCTGGCGTCGCGCACGAGACGTTTGTAGAGCTTCGCCTTCTCGTCGTCGGCCATCGCGTGCACTGCCCCTCTGCGTAATCGCTCGGGGGAGAACCAGAATCACATCGCGAGAGGTCTGTCAGTCACCCGAGGACGAAGAGCGAAGCGGCCGCTCTGCGAACAACCCTTGGACGCGCTCGTTCCACTCAAAGCGTACTACGCGGGCGTACGGTACACGGGTCCCGGAGGGACCCAACCAGCTGTGTACCGACGCCCGCGTAGTACGCGTGTGACGAACGGGCTCGTGACGGATGTGAGGCGTGGGAGCAAGCACGGCGTAGCGCCGTACAGATTGCCAGGAACGCGGTCTGCGCCCCGCTCTCCGTCCTCGAGTGACTGTCAGTCTCCGATGCGACTCCCTCCTCCCACGATCAGCCGCCGTCTTCCTGCTCGAGACGGCTCATGTGCCCCAGCCGAAGGGCCATCACGTGCTCGCAGGGGCCCTTGGTTAAAGCATATTTCGTGAAGTACGCGCAACTACAAGTCGCCTCCACGATGCGCCCCGCGGCATCGACGGAGAGCACCGGCCGCACGCGCTGTGCGTTGGTGCCCCGCACGCTCCCCGACACCTTGTAGCCACCCGTGGCGATGGGCCTGCGCGCCGTGATGAGCACCCCGCCCGACGCGAAGATGGCCTCGCCGTTCTTCTCTTCCGCGGTCATCTGCGAAGGCGCCGGCGCCTTCACCGCGGCGGCGGCCTCCTTCACCGTGAAGGGCTCGGCGAAGAGCTCGCGGTGTCGGTACACCTTCGCGCTCAGGTCGAACATCGCCCGCCCGATCTGACACAGGTACGAGAGCGCGCTGCGCGACTTCTCGAGGCCCAGGTTGGTCTCGCTCGCAACCGCGACGTCGCTGGCGTAGCGCGTCTTCTTGAGCGCCTCGTAGGTGCTCGTGAGCTCGGGCGCCGTGACCGGCAGCCGACGCGTGAGGAGGTCGAACTTCTGCGTGCCGCTCGTCCAGTCGTTGTCGGTCCACCCGGAGAGGCCGAGCGTGAAGCTCACCTCGCCGAGGTCGGCCACATAGATGCTCGGGAGCCCCTGGCCCGCGAGATACACATCGACCTTCTGCGCCACGGGAATGAGCCGCGCGAGCGTGAGCAACCGGTCGCGACCCCAGGTGCGAATGGTGGTCTTCTTCGGACCTTCGTAGATGGCGCCAGGCGAGAGCTCGATGGCGTGCTCCCACGGCTCCATCACGACGCGCACGGGCTTGCCCGGGTCGAGCTCGAAGCGCATCGCGCGCGGCGACGACTTCACCTTGTGGCGCTTGAGAAAGCGGCACAGGTTGAAAAGGTCGACGGGCTCCATGCGAAAGTGCGTGAGCCCCAGCGACATCGTCGAGTGCACCTGGAGAAAGCCCTTCACCCAGCTCTCGGGCAGGTCGATCTTCTTCTCCTTGTGCGTCGCGCCGCCGTCCGTCGCCACGGTGAAGCCCGTCGCGTCGATGTCGAAGCGCGTGCGGCGGTAGGTGCGCATGCGATCGAGCTCGCCGTGGAGCTTCGCGCTGAAGTCGATGTTGGTCGTGCCGCACTCGAACGCGTCGATCTTCTCGAAGAGGTCGTACTTCGCGCCGAGCCTCGCGTACGAGCTCTCGTCGCGCGAAAACGCTTCGAAGAACACCTCGTCGGGGTGCACCGTGATCACCGGGTCGAAGAGGTAGTTGAGCTCGTACTGGTGGTAGTAGACCCAGTCGAAATACTCCTGCCGCGACTTGTAGAAGGGCTTGAGCCGGTCGAGGCGGTGTCCCTCGAGCACGTCTTTGCGGGCCTCGAGCTCGACGATGCGCTGCCGGGCCTGCTGGCTCTTCACCGCGAGGCTGGCGAGAAACTTCTGGTCCTGCGACTCCATCCAGGCCTTGAAGGCCAGGCGGTCGCGCGGGTGATATTTGTAGTCGCTGACCACCACGTCGTAGAGCGCCGCGAGGGCCTCGCGGAACAAGATCGGGTTGCCCAGCGTGCCCTTGAAGAACGCCGCCTCGCGCAGCGAGTTGGTGGCGAAGCGCACGTCGGTGTCGTGCAGGCCGCTCGTGATGGCGCTCTGCCCCGCGTACTTGAACTCGACGATCACGCGGCACCTCCCACGACGCCCGCGGGCGCCACGCGCGACTCGACCTCGGGGTACGCGAGCTTGATGCGCACCAGCGCCTCGAGCGCGTTCTCGAAGTCGCGCCGACCCTTCACCCGCACGAAGTCGCCCAGCAGCCGTGAGGCCACCTCGGCCTGACGCTCGTCGCGCAGCCCGCGCTTCAGCAGAAACTCGACTACGAGCTGCTTCTCGTTGCGCGACGGCCACAGGTCGAAGAGCGCCGTGCGAAAGAAGTTTTCGAGCTTCGCCAGCGCGACGAAGCCCTCGCGCAGGTGCCCCACCGCGAGGTCGAGCGCGAAGCGACGGATGCGCGGCGCCGGGTGCTGCGTGAGCCGCGCGATGAGGTCGGCCACGTCGAGCTTGTCGAGGTCGCGCAGCACCACGTCGCGGCCGAAGGCCTGCACGTCGTCGCGGTTCGAATCGCAGAGCCCCACGTAGCCATCGACGCCGAGCGAGAGCAGCTCGACGTGATCGCGCAGGAGGTCGAACGCGAACGCGCGCGTGTCGGCCCACTCGCACTCGACGAGCGTGAAGAGGGGCGACGGGTCGGCCTTGAGCGCCGCCCGCGTGGTGCCCAGCAGACCGCGCGCCGCCTCGCGCACCGCGGCCACGTCGTGCTGCGCCATCGCGACGATGCGCGCCATCCCCAGCACCGCCACGGCCTCGGGCTTACGGCCGAGCACCGTCGCGCCCACCGCCTGCGCCGCGGGAGAGCCCTTCGACACCATCGCCATGAGCTCGTCGACGCCCAGCACGTCGGCGAGCTCT
>CAISKJ010000654.1 GCA_903885885.1 uncultured delta proteobacterium | reverse complement strand
TTCGCAGCCCTCTCGACGCTGCGCGACGCGCTGCCGCCCGGCGAGGCCCCGCCCCTCGCCGAAGCGCCCGCGCAGGCCCCCGCCGACCCCCTCGCGGCGCTCCTCGCGCGCAAGCTCGTGGTGCGCCGCGAGCGCAAGGGCCGCGGCGGCAAGACGGTGACCCTCGTGCAGTGGCCCGACGGCGCCGACGCGCCCGCCCTCGACGCCCTCGCGCGCGAGCTGCGCAAGGCCCTCGGCACCGCGGCCCACGTCGAAGACAACGCCGTGGCCGTGCAGGGCGACATCGACGACCGCGTGGCCGACTGGCTCGCGAAGCGCGGCGCGAAGCGCGTCGTGCGGGGCTGAGCGCGACGCCCGGCGCCCGCGACACGCACCAGGACTACTGTCCCAGCGGGTACCAGGGCTCGGGCTTGCGGCCGGTCATCTTCTCGAGGAGCGAGAAGCCCTCGATGGGCTTCCACTTGCGCTTGTACTCGACGAGGCCCCACGCGGCCTCGATGGTGAGCTCGACCTCGAGGCCGCCCCACTTGAGGTCGTACTCGATGGCGGGCTTCTTCGACACGGGGGCCTTCGCCTCGGCGGTGATGGCCGTGCTCCCGTTCACGTCGAGGTTGAGCGCGCCCTTCTTCATCAAGAAGAGGTTGCCGCCGGCCTTGACGCCGATCTTGCCCGAGCCCTCCACCTGCGCGCTCGACGCGTCGGGCGACGTGCGCGACCACTTGCCCGAGAGCTTCACCTCGCCCTCGAATTTTAAATAGAGGTAGAGGTCGCCGACGAGGTCCGTCGTCCACGATTTGATCCACCCGGGGATGGCCGCCGTGGGACCGAAGGGGATGGTGAAATACCCCTTGAGGAGCGGGTCGAAATCGAGGGAGGCCGAGTACTTGTAGAAGGCCCGATGGTCGGCCTCGTTCTCGACCCACTTGCCGCTGAAGGTGAGCCTGGTCTTGAGAAACTCCCAGTCGCCCTGCTTGCCCACCAGGGGGACGAGCACCTTGTCGAGGGCCCACTTGAGCCGCTCGGCCTTGTCGTTGAACTTGCGGAGCACGTCGGTCTTGAGCGTGAGCGACGTCTCCTCCCACGGGGTGATCTTGACCTCGACGCTCCACTGCGTGGGCGGCTTCTTGAAGTCGATGCCGACGCCGATCTCCCACTCGTCGAGGGGGTACGCGCGCACCGTGAGGTGCTTCGTGGGCCCCGCGCAGCACGAGCACGTGACGCTGTACGTGCGCGGCTGCACTTCGAAGATGCCCAGCGCCTTGAGGCCCCAGCTCCGGGCCACGAAGCTCGTGCGAACGCCCGTCTTCACCTCCATCGGGGCGATGGGCGCGGTCACCTCCCAGCGCGAGTGCTGACCGCAGCCGCCGCGGATCTCCGACGTGAGCTTGATGAGGTCGTCGCTGCGGCCGGGCACCACCTCGAGGAGGCCCGCGCGGCTCGCCTTGCGGCCGTTGTGCGCGCACGCGGCCTCGGCCGTGAGGAGCTCGCACTGCACCGCCGCGGGCGTGTGCGCGACCGGCGTCGGCGGGGGTGGCGTCGGCGCGGCGGCGGCGCCTCCGCCCGCTGTGGGGGCCTTCG
>CAISKJ010000653.1 GCA_903885885.1 uncultured delta proteobacterium | reverse complement strand
GGGTAGCGCTGCAGCAGGGTGAGCGCGAAGCGGTGAATCGTACAGATCACGGCCACGTCGACGCGCGCCGCCTGCTCGGTGAGCCCCTCGGCGAGGAGCCCCGCGCGCACGCGGTCTTGCAGCTCCGCCGCGGCGGCCTCGGTGAAGGTCACCGCCGCGATGCGGTCGATCGACACGCCGGCGCGCACGCGCTCCACGATCGACTGCACGATGCGATAGGTCTTGCCGCTGCCGGCGCCGGCCGACACGAGGTGCGGCGGGTTCGGGCGGGCGCTCACGCGGCACCTCCGGCCATCGTGAAGCGGCACCCGAGGCGCATCGCGCAGTACTCGCAGGTCTTGGCCCCCACGGCGTCGAGCTCCTGCTTGCGCGCCGCGTCGTGGGGGGCGTAGTCGGCGTCGTCGTCCATGAGATGCTCGAGGGTCTCGCCGACGCGTCGCAGCGCCGACTCACCAAATTGGTCGAGCGGCCGCATGCGGTCGATGGTGACCAGCGTCGTGGTGGCCGACGTCTCGAAGGGGCCGTTCGCGCCGCTCTGCGTCGTGGCGCGCGCGAGCACCTCGCCGTCGGGCTTTGCGAGCGAGAGGCGCACGAAGGCCGTCACGTCGCCGCCCTGCTTCTGCGCAGCGAGAATCCGCGGGACGAGCGCCGCGTCGAGGTCGAAGCCCGCGTCGCGCAGGGCCGTCATCGGGGCCGTCGAGCCGAGCTTGAGGTCCATCACCACGGAGCTCGCCGCTTCGCCCTGCGCGCTCGCGTAGAAGGTCTCCACGCGCGGGTTCACGGGCATGAGGTTGACGCTCGGCACGCGCGTCGAGGGCAGCGCGAGCTTCACCGACTTCGCGTCGGACTTCGCGGGCGCGTCGTTGGCGAAGTCGAGCCGCCAGGCCGCGCGGAGCTCGAGGTAACGCCGCAAGAACGCCGACACGGTGCGCCGCAGGTCATCGAGCGAGAGGCGCGCGTCGCCCCGCTCGGCCCACGGAATCTCCGCCTCGATGGCTGTCTGGAGCGCGTTCGCTGCGTCGTCCTCGGTGGGCGCGCGGCCCGACGCGGCCACGGCGTCGAGCGCCCGCAGCGCGGCGCGCGTGACCCGCGCCCGATCGCCCGCCGTGATCGACGGCGACCGCGCGAGGTGCAGCGGCTTGAGGCCCAGGAGCGCGCCCGTGAGAAACGAGTAGCGACACTTGAGCATCGTCTCGAGCGAGCGCGGGGTAAACACCGCCGTGGTGAGCTGCTCGCGCACGAGGTCGCCCACGTCGAAGCGCATCTCGGGCCTGAAGCGCGCCGCGAAGAGGTCGCGCAGCGCGCGGCTCTCGGCGGCGAGGGGCGTCGCCAGCGCGACGGCGTCGTCGGTGCGCCCCGCGCCCAGCGCCGCGATGGCGTCGAGCGCGCGTGCCCGCGGCGTTCGCGGAGGGTCGCTGAACTCGCTGCGAAGCCACGCCCGCACCGAGGGAATGCCCCTGCGCTCGCACGCCTCGCGCGCCGCGTCGGGGAGCCGCGCGAGCAGGTCGCGCCACGCGAGCGACACCTCGACCTCGTCGCCCGAGGAGGTGCGTCGCGGCGCGCACAGCACGAGCCGCTCCGTGGCGAGCGCGAGGGCCCGCGCGCTCTCACGCTGCGCCAGCGCGCCGAGCTCGGCCTCCGTGGGCAGCGCCGCGAGGTCGCCGCCTTGCGATGCTAGATGATCGCGCTCCAGCGGGCCCAGCACGAGGGCCCTCCCCACCGGCGAGGGAAAGCGCCCGCGGTGAAACCCCGTCACCACCAGCACCTTCGGCCGCCGCGCGGGAAACGGGTCTTCGACGAGCAGCGCGACCCCTTCGGCGCGCGCGGGCGTCGGCGCGTCGAGGGTCGCCCCGAGCAGCGACTCGGTGGTGCCCAGAAACACCCCCGGCGCGTGCGGCGGCAGCGCGTACGCGCTCCGTTCGAGGCGCTCGAGCGCGGCCTTGCACGCGGCCGAAATCGACTGCGCCGCGGCGATCCACGCGGTCTGCGTGCGCGGGTCTTCGATGGCCTCGGAGAAGCGCATCGGCACCATGAAGCGGTTGAGCGTCGCCTTCACGATGCGCGCGAGCGCGCCCAGCCGATCGCCCGCCGCGAGGCGCCCGAAGGGCCCCTCGTGCTCCCACACCGCGACGAGCTCTTCGACGCGCGCGCGCACCTCGTCGAGCTGCTTCTGCCGCGCGGCATCGACCGTCGCCGCGGGCGCTTCGTCGAGCGCGAGCACCGCGACCTCGCCGTCGTCTTCGGCCGCCTCGGGCGCGGGCGGAGACGCCTTGGCCGCCGCGTCGGTCGCGCGGTGAAGCACCTCGCGCACCTGCTGCCACGTGGTCGGAACCTCCTTGCGCAGCTGCGCGCAGAGCCAGTCGCGGTCGCTTCCCCAGATGCCCGACCCCGGCGCCGAGAGCACCGTCGCCAGGTCGACCACGTCGACGCCGCGCCACCCGAGCCGCACCGACGCGCGCAGCACCTGCCACGGCACCGACTGCCGCACCGGCGTGGCCCCGACGCCGTTGCCCGCCACGCCGTAACGCGCGAGGGCCCTGCGCATGCGATCGAGCGCGCCCGCCTCGGCGCTCAGGTGCACCGCGAAGTCCTCGG
>CAISKJ010000652.1 GCA_903885885.1 uncultured delta proteobacterium | reverse complement strand
GGGCGATGCGTCGCACGGTGGGGAGGGGGCCTCTACCACGGCGGTGCGCGCGCCGCACGCGCGCTCAGAACTGCGACGTGTGCGGCGGTCGGGCGTCGTCGAAGGGCCAGCACACCACGCGGTTGCGACCCAGCTTCTTGGCCTGGTAGAGCGACGCGTCGGCGAAGTCGATGACCACCTGGCAGCTGATGGCCTCGGTGGGGTCGAAGAGGGCCGTGCCGACGCTCACGCTGATCGACGACAGGGTGCCCGTCGGTAGCTCGAGGTGCATCTGCTCGACGGCCGCGCGCAGCCGCTCGCCGAGCGCCGCGAGCGACCCGGCGTTCTGCTCCGGGGCCACCGCGATGAGCTCCTCGCCGCCGTAGCGAAAGAGCTGCCCCGCCGTGCCCAGCGCGTCGACGAGGGCGTGCGCCACGCACTTGAGCACGTGGTCGCCGAAGGTGTGCCCGTGGCGGTCGTTGAAGCGCTTGAAGTGGTCGATGTCGGCGAGCACCACGCCGTAGCCCATGCCCGAGCGCCGCGCGTTGCCGTGGGCGTGCGCGATCGCGTCTTCGAAGCTCCGGCGGTTGCCGATGTCGAGCAGCGGGTCGGTGGTGGCGATGCGCGCGAGCTCGCTGTTGGCGCGCGCGAGCTCGTTGTTCTTCGACGCGAGCTCGTCTTGCAGGGCGAGGTGGCGCCGGGCCACCGTGAGCCGCGCGCGCAGCACCGGCGGGTCGAAGGGCTTGGCGATGTAGTCGTCGGCGCCGGCCTCGAGGCCCTCGACCACGTGCGACGAGGTGCCGTGCGAGGTGAGCAGCATGAGGTAGACGTAGGGCCCGCTCATCTCCCGCACGCGCACGCACAGCTCGGGGCCGTGGAGGCCCGGCATCTCCCAGTCGGAGAGCACCACGCGAAACTGGCCGCCGCGCACGGCCTCGAGCGCGTCGAGGCCGTTGTCAACCGAGGTGACCTCGTAGCCCCACGCCACGAGCGTTCGCGTCAGGAGCACCCGGGTCGTACGGTCGTCGTCGGCGACAAGGATCTTCATGGTCTCGCTTCAGCCCGATGCGCAGCTGCGCCCACTATTTAACGGCATCCGGCGCGTCGGCTGGAGCCTTATCGCACCGGCCTGCAAAGAATTTCATCGTCGCCGCGGGAGGCCCACGGCGGGCAGCGCCGCCGCCACGGCGTCGACCGTCTCGCGCACGGTGAGAGACGCCGTCTCGACCACCACGTGGGCCATCGCGTAGAGCGGTGCGCGCGCGTCGAGCAGTGTGCGCAGCTCGGACATCGCGTTGGCCCGGTTGGCCATCGGCCGCGCGTCGCCCTGCGCCACCACGCGGCGCCAGTGGTCGTCGGCCGTCGCGCGCAGCCATACCGTCGTCGTGCGGGCCCGCAGGAGCGCGTACGTCTCCTCGTCGGTGACCACGCCCCCGCCCGCGGCCATCACCGCGCGCGGCGCCTCGGCCAGCGTGCGCACCAGCACCTCGCGCTCGAGCGCGCGGTAGTACCCGTTGCCGTGCAGTTCGAAGAGCGTCGCGAGGCTCATCCCCGCGGCCTGCTCGACCTTCGCGTCGAGCTCGATGAAGGGCACCCCCAGGCGCTTCGCGAGGGCCCTGCCCACCGTGCTCTTGCCCGCCCCGCGCAGCCCCAGGAGCGACACCACCCCAGCCCCCGCGTCGGAGCTCCGATGCCCCTCGGCCTCCGAGAGCAGCGCCGAGGCCGCGGTGCCCAGCGCGTCGGCCACGTGATGCAACCGCACCACCGAGATGTTGCCCTCGCCCGCCTCGAGCTGCGCGAGAAAGCGCTCGCTCACCCCCGCGGCCTCGGCCAACGCCCGCATCGTGAGCGACCGCGCCTGACGACGCGCCCGCACCGAGCGCCCCAGCGCCTCGAGCAACGACGCCTCCGCGCCCTCACGGCCTCTCTCCATGCATGCACTATACTGCATGTTCGAGTGCAGAAAGAGCACTATAGTGCTTGCGCGGTGCACCGGGTTCGCTTTAGCGTTCGGCCCGAACGAGCCATGGAACACAGCGCACCCGACTCCCCTGTTCGCTTCGAAACGTCGCCCGCCCAGTACCGTCACTGGCGGCTCGAGTTTCCGACCGTCGCGGGCCTCGCGCCCGGCTCCGTCGCCCGCATCGTGATGGATGTGGTCGAGGAGGGGGGCATGCGCCCTGGCTACGTGCTCAAGCTCAACTCGTACGACCTCGGCGTCGACATCGAGCTGGCCGACGCCATTCAGCGCGTGCGCTTCGAGCACCCCGCGGTGCGCGCCGTGGTGGTCACCTCGGGCAAAGATCGCATCTTCTGCTCGGGCGCCAACATCTACATGCTGGGCAGCTCGACGCACCCCTTCAAGGTCAACTTCTGCAAGTTCACCAACGAGACGCGGCTCTACCTCGAAGAACTCTCTGCGGGGTCGGGCATCCCGGTGTTGGCCGCCCTCAACGGCACCGCCTCGGGCGGCGGGTATGAGCTCGCCCTCGCGTGCGACGACATCCTCCTGCAAGACGACGGCAACAGCGCTGTGAGCCTCCCCGAGGTGCCCCTCCTCGCGGTGCTCCCGGGCACCGGCGGGCTCACCCGCGTGGTCGACAAGCGCAAGGTGCGGCGCGACCTCGCCGACGTGTTCTCGACCCTCGCCGAGGGCGTGCGCGGCAAGCGCTCCATCGAGTGGCGCCTCGTCGACGAGATCGCCTCGCGCAGCCGCTTCGACGCAGCCGTCGCCGCGCGCCTCGCGAAGCTCTCCGCCCGCGCCACGCGCACCGCCACGGGCGAGGGGATGGCCCTCACGCCCCTCACGGCGCAGCGCACCGAGCACGGCACCGCGTACTCGTACGTGACCGTCGCCGTCGACACGGCGCGACGCCTCGCCGAGATCACCGTGAAGGCCCCCGAAGGCCCGACGCCCGAGACGCCCGACGCCCTCCGCGCCGCGGGCTGCGCGCAGTGGCACGTGGCCGCCTGGCGCGAGCTCGACGACGCCCTCCTCGACCTGCGCTTCAACCACCTCGAGGTGGGGCTCATCGTGCTGCGCACCGCGGGCGACCCCGAGGCCGTGCGCAGCGCCGACCGCTCGCTCCTCCGCATGGCCGACGCGGGCGACTGGCTCGCGCGCGAGGTGGTGCTCCTCCGCAAGCGCGTGCTCAAGCGCCTCGACCTCTCGGCGAAGAGCCTCTTCGCCCTCATCGAGCCGGGCAGCGCCTTCGCGGGCTCGCTCTTCGAACTGGCCCTGGCGGCCGACCGCATCTTCATGCTCGACGACGGCGAGTCGAAGACCACGCTCTCGCTCTCGCCCATGAATTTCGGGCCCTTCCCGATGTCGAACGGGCTCACGCGCCTCGCCACGCGCTTTCTCTACGACCCCACCGTGGTCGACAAGCTGCGCGACGTGAGCGACCCCCTCGACGCATCCGACGCGATGAAGAAGGGTCTGGTCACCTTCGCGCCCGATCCCATCGATTGGGAAGACGAGGTGCGCGTCGCCGTCGAAGAGCGCACGAGCATGTCGCCCGACGCGATGACGGGCATGGAGGCCAACCTCCGCTTCGCCGGCCCCGAGACGCTCGAGACCAAGATCTACGGGCGCCTCAGCGCCTGGCAGAACTGGATCTTCCAGCGCCCCAACGCCGTGGGCCCCCGCGGCGCGCTCACCATGTACGGCAAGCCCGAGCGCGCCGTGTTCGACGTGCGCCGCACGTAGCGATCGTTCGCGACCGAAGCATCTCGCAGGGCCTCACAATTCGTCGGTATCTCTCGGCGCTCCGCGCGCCGCGAGGCGACCGCGCGCACCCAACCGTTCGCTCCCCGAAGGAGTTTCCGCCGATGTCCTCCGTGGTCAACGACACCAAGATTCCCAACAACGTCGACCTCTCGTCGGACAAGCGCCTGCAGCGCGCCCTCGAAGAGTGGCAGCCCAATTTCATCAACTGGTGGATGGAGATGGGCCCCGAAGGCTACCAGGCCGACGACGTGTACCTGCGCACCGCCATCTCCGTCGACCACGAGGGCTGGGCGCACTTCGACTACGTGAAGATGCCCGACTACCGCTGGGGCATCTTTCTCACCGAGCCCGTGAAAGACCGCACCGTCGGCTTCGGCGACGAGTTCGGCAAGCCCGTGTGGCAGCAGGTGCCCGGCGAGCACCGCAACACCCTGCGCCGGCTCATCGTCACGCAGGGCGACACCGAGCCCGCCTCGGTGGAGCAGCAGCGCCTCCTCGGGCAGACGACGCCCTCGCTCTACGACCTGCGCAACCTGTTTCAGGTCAACGTCGAAGAGGGCCGCCACCTCTGGGCCATGGTGTACCTGCTGCACTCGTACTTCGGCCGCGACGGGCGCGAAGAGGCCGAAGGTCTCTTGGAGCGTCGCAGCGGCAACCCCGACAAGCCCCGCATTCTCACGACCTTCAATGAGCCGTGCGAAGACTGGCTGTCGTTCTTCATGTTCACGTACTTCACCGACCGCGACGGGAAGTATCAGCTGCTCGCCCTCGCCGAGAGCGCGTTCGATCCGCTCTCGCGCACCACGCGCTTCATGCTCACCGAAGAGGCGCACCACATGTTCGTGGGCGAGACGGGCATCCTCCGCGTGGTGCAGCGCAGCGCCGAGCTCGCGAAGCTCGACCCCAACGGTGACGTGCGCAAGCAGGGCGGCGTCGACCTGCCGACGATCCAGAAGTACCTGAATTTCTGGTTCAGCTCGTCGGTCGACCTCTTCGGCGGCGAGGTGTCCTCCAACGCGGCG
>CAISKJ010000651.1 GCA_903885885.1 uncultured delta proteobacterium | reverse complement strand
TGCTGCGCGCGAGCGTCCCGATGCGCGCCCCGGCGGCGCCGGTGTCGCCCGTGGTCGCGGTGCTCCAGCGCATGGAGACCACGCTGCAGTATACCCGCTTCTCGATGGACAACCGCGTCGACCCCTTTCTCGGTCACTACGAGATCGACGCGCCGGGCCTCTTGACCTGGGTGCTCCGCCGTGCCACGCCCGCCGCGCACCGCGCCATCTTCGCGCAGGTGCGCGCGCGTAGCCCGACGGCGCGCGACTACCACGACATTCTCTCCAACGTGGCTCCCGTGTCGGCCGCGGGCGACGCGTGGCAGCGCCTGCCGCAGGTGGGCGCGCTGCGCCCCGGCGACGTCATCGCCTGGCGTCGCGCGTCGGGCGCCGCGCCCGTTCCCGGAGGCAACCACGTGGCCTTCGTGGTGGCCCCGCCGGTGCGCGCCAACGGCGGCCTCGGGTGGCTCGTGCGCGTCACCGACTCGACCGGGATGCCCCACGACAACGACACGCGCGGCCCGCAGTCGCAGCATCGCTCGGGCCTCGGCACGGGCACGCTGCTCGTCACCGTCGACGCCACCACCGACGCGCCCACGGGCTACGGCTGGGTGGGCACCCGCACGCCGACCGTTACGCCCGCGAGCGTCGCCCTCGGCCGCCCGCTGCGCTGAGCCTCCGACGGCGCAGCGCCAGCGCGCCCATCGCCGCGAACACCACGCACGCGCCGCGCGACGTCGATCCCGGTGTCGCTGCGCAACCCGCAGGAGCGCCGCCGCCCGCGGCGCGGTACTGCTCCCAGAAATCGTTGTAGGTCTCCGAGCTCGAGCACGTCGACGCACGGGTGAGCGTGCTGCGGTTGCCCGCGAGGTCTTCAGCCACCACGGCGAAGCGATACGATCGCCCCGGCGCGAGGCGCGTGAGCGAGGCGGCGGGCGACGCGCTCACCTCGCCGCCGTCGGTGACGCCGCACTGGTTCGCGAAGCGCAACAGGCTCGCGTCGTCGTTGATGGCGAGGCCGTCGAAGCCGCCCGTCGCACACGCGGCGCCTGCGTCGAGGTCGGCGCCCGCGTCGCCTGCGGGGACGGGATCGCACAGCACCCAGAAGCGACGCACCGACTCGTAGGTGGCTGCGGGGGCGGCGTCGGTGACGCTCGCTACGTCGGTCACGTCGGCCGCGTCGCCGGCGTCGGCCGCGTCGCTGGCGTCGACCACGTCGTCGACGGCAGCGTCTGCGGTGGCGGTTGCGACGGTGGGGTACACCCACGTGAGGCGCACCTCGGACTCGGTTCCAAACGCCGCGCGGAGGTTGGTGGGGGCTGCGGGGGCGAGCGTGTCCCACGGGACGCGCGGCGACGCGATGGCCGCTCCGCCCACGAAGGCGAACACGCGCGTCGTGCCGCTCGCCTCGGTGACGCACGCGCCGGTACGCGGGTTGAAGAGCCATCGGCTCTCGACGGTAAACTCCCAGCAGGTGTTGCCCGCGCAGTTGTCGGTGACGCGCGTGGGAGACACCCCCGTGGCGGCCACGCACTGCGCGTCGCCCGACGGGCTCGCGCAGGTGTCTCCGCGCGTGAGATACACCGACGGCGTGGCCGTGGTGGCACCCGCCACGACCAGGCGAAACGTCCACGTCTCGCCGGGGCAGGTGCTGGCGTTGATGAAGCCCGCGCCGCGCATCGTGGTGCGCGACACGAAGTCGATGCGCGACTGCGCCGCGGCCATCGAGGGGAGACCCATGAGGGCCAGCGCGGCGAGCGCCTGCGTCGAACGGAGTAGAGACGACATACCGTGTAGGAAAACGTCCATAGCACGGCGCGGCATTCCGGCGTGATGGCGCTCTGCGTCCCTCGTACCCTCGAGGACGATGCCCCGTCGCAAACTGTGGTTCGCGCTCGCGCTCCCTGTGACGCTCATTGTTCTGTGGCTGGCGCGGCAGGCTCCCGCTCCGCCGCGAGAGGAGGCGCCCCGACGGGTCGCGGCCCCGATCGATGCGGGCTCTGCCGCGAGCGCTCGCGCTCCCGGCGACGCGGCCTTCGACGCGCCATCCGACGATGGCCCCGTCGACGAAGAGGCACCCGACCTCGACGCGTCCGACGTCGTCGCAGCCGACGCAGTCGAGGAGGACATCGCGCTCGACGACGCGAGCGCCGACGACGCGAGCGCCGACGATGCGAGCGCCGACGATGCGAGCGCTGGCGAGGGCTACGAGCTCACCCTCGACAGCATCATGCCGCATGACCGATGCATGCTCCGGGCTTCTGCGCGGGGCGTCGTGGCCACGTGCGATGCGCGGGCGATGACGTGCACCGCGCTGACCCGCGGCGAGCTGGCGCCCGACCCCGGCGAGGAGCTCGTCTCGCGCTGCGACCACGCAGGGGGCCCTGTTTTTCTCGCGCTGTCGAGCGCCGACAGGGTTCTCTGGGCGACGCGCGTCGATCAGTCGGACGAGATCGCGGGCGGGACCTGCGGCGACCTGCCGGACCTCACGGCGGAGGCGGTCACCGTCGCGGGTCAGGCGCAGCGGGCGCTGCTCGTGCGGGCGCGGGGCTGCTCCGAGCCGGCGAACTACGTCGATTGGGACGAGCTCTACTGGTGGCGCGACGGCGACCTCGCCTCCGTCGCGAGCGCGTCGTTCGTGTGCACCTACGAGGGCGCCACCGACGGCCCCGAGATGAACGAGCGCGGCACCTACGACTGCCACGGCGGATACCTCACGCGCGGTCCGCGCGCGCCCGACACGACCTTCACCGTGGTGGGCTGCGAGACGTGCTCGCAGCGCGACCTCGGCGCGGGGCGGCTCATGCTGCGCCGCGGGCGCGTGCTCCAGACGCTCGCGTGGGACGCTGAATCGCAGCGCTTCGCGAATCCCTGAGGCTGCGCCGTCAGCGGTAGCGGGTAGCGTAAAGAAATCTGTGTCCGGCTCTTGCGGCCCTGAAAACAAGGGAGAACAAGAGCATGGGACTCGGAGAATCGCTGATGAAGATCG
Organism: uncultured delta proteobacterium; assembly: GCA_903885885.1. GTDB lineage: Bacteria > Myxococcota_A > Polyangia > Polyangiales > CAISKJ01. The sequence goes on along the minus strand of CAISKJ010000651.1, from coordinate 47 downwards.
TGGTGAAGGTGAGCGACGTGGTGGAGCTCGCGAAGCGCTTCCGCGCC
>CAISKJ010000650.1 GCA_903885885.1 uncultured delta proteobacterium | reverse complement strand
GCCGCGCTTCGCGATCTCCTCTCGGGTGAACACGCGCCACCGGCTCTCGGGCCCACCGTCGGTGCGCTCGGCGTTGCCGTAGGGGTCGTCGCCGAAGCACCGTTCGAAGTCCGCGAAGTGCTCACGCGTGAGCGGCGTGCGCTTGCCGAAGGAGGGCATGCGCGTGCGCATGTCGTAGATCCAGGTGCGCTTCGTGTGGCCGCGGTCGCTCTCGCCGCGGGTGAAGAAGAGCACGTTGGTCTTCACCCCCTGCGCGTAGAAGATGCCCGTGGGGAGGCGCAGCACGGTGTGCAGGTCGCACTTCTCCATGAGGTCGCGGCGAATGTCGACGCCCACGTTGTCTTCGAAGAGCACGTTGTCGGGCACCACCACGGCGGCGCGCCCACGGGGCTCGAGCGCGCGGTAGATGTGCTCGATGAAGGCGAGCTGCTTGTTGCTGGTGCTGAAGGCGAAGTCGTCGCGCGAGGGGCGGCCTCCCCCCTGCTTCGTACCAAAGGGCGGGTTGGTGAGAATCACGTGCGGGCGCCCGCCACGACTGAGCGCCGCGGCGCCCTCGTTGGTGAGCGTGTCGCCGAGCTTCACCTCGCTCTCGAGGCCGTGGAGCAGGAGGTTCATCATGGCGAGGCGGCGCGTCTCGGGCACGAGCTCCATGCCCACGAAGGCGCGCTTGCGTTGAAAGTTGGCGTCGGGCTCGCTGAGGGTGAAGAGGCCGTCGGTGCGGGCCTTCACGTAGCGGTCGGCGGCGGTGAGAAAGCCCGCGGTGCCCGCGGCGGGGTCGTGCACGATCTCGCGGGCCCTGGGCTTCACGAGGTCGACCATGCTGTCGACGAGCGGGCGCGGCGTGAAGTACTGCCCCGCGCCGCTCTTCACCTCGGTGGCGTTGCGCTGGAGGAGCCCCTCGTAGAGCTCACCCAGTTGCTCGCGGTGCTCGGAGAACCAGTCGATGCTGTCGATGGAGCTCACGAGCTTCGCGAGGCTCTGGGGCTTGCGGAGCGCGGTGGTGGCGTTCTCGTAGATGACCTTGATGGCGGGCGAGCCCTCGTTGCCCAGGTGCAGGAGGAGCGAGCGATAGAACTTGAGCTGCTCGACGCCCTCTTTCTCGGCGAGGTCGCGCCAGCGGTGGTGCGCGGGCAGCTCGGCCTCACGGTCGGTCTCTTGCGCCATCTTGAGGAACAAGAGAAACACCAGCTCGGTGACATACTGGTGGTAGGTGATCCCGTCGTCGCGGAGCACGTGACAGAGGGACCAGAGCCGCTGCACGATGTCGTGGGTACCGTCGCTCATGGCGTCGCGCGGACTAACACAGGGTCACGCCGCGTCGGTCGACAAAGCGCGGCGGCCTGCGGTGCCCGTTGAATTCCCGGCGCGCGACCGTTAGCGTGGCGGCGTGAGGATTCAACGCTTCTGGGCGCGCAATTACCGCAGCCTGAGCGACGTCACGCTCGACGGCCTGGGGCCCTTCAACGTCTTCTACGGACCGAACGGGAGCGGCAAGAGCAACATCTTGCGTGGGATCCAGGCGCTCGTTCGCGCGATGGAGATCTGGGCGGGATACGAGAAGCCGGGCGACGCGCGCTTCGCATCCGCGCTCGCGCGGGGCGTGCTGACCGCGGATGATCAGCGACGCTCGCACAACGGGGGCGCCCACACCACGACGTTGGGCTTCGAACTCGTGGCCGACGTCGACGCCGCGGTGGACGTCGAGCTGTCGCTGGGGCGAAACCTTCTGCAGCAACTCCGGGTCGAGCTCTCGGTCGCGTGGAGCGAGGGACGTCCGTTCAGCGCGACCTTCGATGTTCGCTTCGACGGGGTTTCCCTCGCCGAGGCCGAGGCGCAGGCGAAGGAGTCGGAACCGGGCGCGTCGGCGCGGGCCACGCTGGCGCGCATCGCGTCGCGGCTCTTCTGGCTGATCGGCGCAGACCGCGCGCTCCGCGACGAGCAGCTCCGCGACGCCCCCTCCGCGGCGGCGGAAACGACGGCGGAGCCGACGGTGCTGCACGATGACCCGATCCTCGCGGCGTTGCGAGAGGGGCGCCTGCAGACGGCGATCTTCCACGCCAAGAACGATTGGAAGAGCGCCAACCGACATCGCTTCGCGCTGCTTCAGTCGCTTCTCGCCGAGACCCTGCACCTGCCCCCCCTCGACGTAGGCCGCGACCCGGGCACGGGCCTCATCGACCTTCGCCAGCCCCTCGCCGATGGCGTCGACCTCGGTGACATCTCGATGCGCAGCGCGGGCCTCGGCGTCGAGCAGGTGGTCGCGATCATCGCGTCGGTGCTCTTCGCGCGCTGCGCCATCGGCGCGATCGAAGAGCCCGAGGCCCACCTGCACGCGCCTACCACGGGACGTGCGCTGCGCAAGCTCCTGAAGCGCCTCGTCGAGCCCGCTGAGGGTTCACCGCGGGTGCTCCACCAGCTCTTCGTGGCGACGCATTCGAACCTCTTCGACCTGGACCCTACGGGCTACTGGGACGTGCGCCTCGTCGCGGGGGCGACGGTCATCGAGCGCAAGGCGCTGCGCGAGCTGTACGGTCATCACCTGTACGAGCCGGGGCCTGCGAAGCTGTTGCTCGTCGACGCACTCACGCACTTCGGCGACGAGGCGGTGTTTCGCGCGAAGGACGGCCGTCGCATCGAGGCCGCCGAGATGTTGAAGCTGCTCGACGACGACGACGACCTGGCGTTGGAGTTTCTTCGCGACATGCACGCCGCCGCCCTCGCGACGCTGCGCGTTCGGGCGACCCGCCGCGAGGCCAGGCCGTGACGGTGCTCGTCCTCGATGCCGACCTGCCCGGCGACCCCGACGACCGTGCGCTCGAGAACAGCCACTGGGTCGCCGAGCAGATCGCGGCGGCGTTGGCATCCCCAACGTCAACGATCCGCGGCGTCGAGCTCACCCGCGCGCGCGTCGACGCTGAGCTCGGGAGCGACGCGCACACCGGCGTCGTGTACTGCGGCCACGGGCGCGATGGGGAGCTGCATCAGTGCCGGGAGGTGCTGCTCGACCTTGCCAATCTCGAATGCGTAGGCCAGCGATGGTTTCACGCGTTCGCGTGCAACAGCGGCAACCGCCTCGCGCTGTCGGCCGCTTCGCAGGTCTCGGCCTACCTCGGCTACCACCGCCCCGTCATCGTCGAGTGGACCGTCGAGGGCCTGCCCGACGAGGTCCTCATCATTCTCCGAGACATCGTCACGGCGGCGACGCTCGACCTCGAAAGCGGCGTCCGCAGCCGCTCCAAGATACGACGACGCGTTCGAGACGCGTACGACGCGTGGATCGCCTGGCGTGAGGACCATGAGGGCGACCAGGACCTCCCGCTGCTCGACCGCATGGGCCTGAGCGCCCTCTCACGCCTCTACGACTGCATGGAGCTACACGGCACCGCCGTTCGCGACTGATCGCGGGCTTCGAGGCTTCTCGCTACGCCGCGCGGCCCCCGCGGGCGACCACGCATCACACGGCCTCCTCGCGCCTCGTGGTGCGCCCGCTTCGACAGGCCACAGTGCGTCGGCAGCGGTCGCCCTCGAACGACTATGGCAAGTCGCGCCCCGCGCGTGGGGGCGACGAAGGCGCGCTCGGCGGGCTGCTCGGGTGTTGCCATCGGGGCGGTTCTCGTCCACGGTCGCGGCCGTTATGGAGGTGCTCGGACTCACCGGCGGCATCGCCTGCGGCAAGACCGCGGTGGCCCGCGTGTTTCTCGACCGTGGCGTGCCCGTGGTCGACGCCGACGCGGTCGCGCGCGACGTGGTCGCTGTCGGCACCGAAGGGCTCGACGCCGTGGTGGCCGCCTTCGGCCGCGACGTGCTGGCCCCCGACGGATCGCTCGACCGCAAGCGCCTCGGCCAGCGCGTGTTCGGCGACGAGGCCGCGCGCAAGGTCCTCAACGCCATTCTGCACCCGCGCATCGGCGCCGAGAGCATGGCGCGCCTCGCGGCCCTCATGCCGCGGGGCCACGGCTTCGCCCTCTACGACGCGGCGCTCCTCGTCGAGAACGGCACGCACACCAGCTTCGCGGGGCTCATCGTGGTGACCGCGCGGCCCGAGGTGCAGCGCGCGCGGCTCATGGAGCGCGACGGCGTCACCGAGGCCGACGCCCAGGCGCGCATCGACGCGCAGTGGCCCCTCGCGCGCAAGGTCGCCGTGGCCACGCACGTGATCGACAACTCGGGCACGCGGGCGCGGCTCGAGGCGCGCGCCGTCGAGGTGTACGCCGAGCTCGTGGTGGCCCACGGCCCGCCCGCGCGCGACGGCGAGAGGGCGGCGCGGCCATGAGCGAGGGCCTCACGCTGGTGACGGGCTTCCCGCGGCTCGTGGCGAAGCTCATCGTGCGCGAGCTGCTGCTGGCCTCCGAGGGGCCCGTCGCGCTGCTCGTGCGGAGCCACTACCTCGACGACGCGCGGCGCTTCGTCGAGACGCTCGACGCGGGCGAGCGCGTGACGCTCCTCGAGGGCGACGTCACCTCCATCGACCTGGGGCTCGCGGGGCGCGAGTACCTCGCCCTCGCGGCGCGCGTCGCACGCATCTTTCACGCCGCGCAGAGCACCGCCGAGGGGGCCGAGGTGGCGCGGGTGCGCGCGCTCAACGTGCAAGGCACCCACGAGGTGCTCGAGTTCGCGCGGGCCGCGCGGGCGCAGGGGGCGTCGCCGCGCCTCGTGGCGTGCAGCTCGACGCTCGTCGCGGGCGACCACGAGGGCCTCGTGCGCGAAGGCGAGCTCGCGTTCGGGCAGGCGTTTCGCTCCGAGGTCGAGCGCTCGCTGCACCAGGCCGAGCGCATGCTCCGCGCGGCGATGACAGAGCTCCAGGTCACCGTGCTGCGCCCCTCCATCGTGGTGGGTCACTCGGTCACGGGCGAGGTCGACCTCTTCGACGGCCCGTACCTCTTCGTGCTCCTGCTGCTGTCGTCGCCCGTCGACATCACCCTGCCGCTGCCGGCGCGCGGCGAGATCCCGCTCAACCTCGTGCCCGTCGACTACGTGGCGCGCGCGGCGGTGGCCCTCGGTCGGCACCCCGACGCCGCGGGCAAGACGTACCACCTCGTCGACCCGCACCCGCTGTCGGCGCGCCGCGTGTTCGAACACGTCGCCCAGGCGGCGGGGCGGCGGCTGCCGCGGGCGGTGCTGCCCACCAACCTCACGCGCATGCTCCTGCGCACGCCGGGCCTCGAGCGCTTCGCGCGCAGCCCGCGGGCCTTCGTCGACCGCCTCGGCACGCGCGCGGTGTTCCCCGCCGACGCGGCGCGCGCGGTGCTCGAGCCCCTGGGGATCGCGTGCCCGCCCTTCGAGGGCTACGCGGGCGTGCTGGTCGAGTACGCGCGGCGCAAGCTGGCCTCGCGGCGCACGCGCCCCGACGCGATCGCGCCGCAGCCCGAGGTCGACGACCCGCTCGCGTAGCTACGCGATCTGGGCCACGAGCGTGAGCACGTCTTCGATGTCTTCGAGCAGGTGGTCGGGCGCGGCGTCGGTGAGCGCGTCGCGGAGCCCGAGGCCGTAGAGCACCGCGGCCGTGCGCATGCCCGCGGCGCGGCCCGCGAGCACGTCGCGCGCGGTGTCGCCCACCATGAGCGCGCGGGCGGGGTCGACGTCGAGCGCGCGGGCCACCGCGAGGAGCAGGTCGGGCGCGGGCTTGTGCCGCATCGTCGAGCCGCCGGAGCCGTCGATCACGTCGAAGTAGGGCGCGATGCCCATGCTCACGGCGAGGCCCCGCGCGGCCTCGGCGCGCTTCGCAGTGGCGATGGCGAGGCGCGGGCGCGGAGACAGAAACCGCAGGGCCTCGAGGGTCTCGATGACGCCGGGGTAGAGCCGCGTCTGCGTGTGGCCCGTGGCCTGGTAGTGCGCGCGGTAGCGGGCCACGAAGCGGTCGAAGGTGGCGGCGTCGGCGTGGGGCGCGGCGACGGCGAAGAGCTCCTCGAGGGGCGAGCCGTCGACGAGCGCCTCGATGGGGCGCGCGACGCGGATGTCGACGTCTTCGAACGCGCGGCGCAGGGCGAGGCTGATGTCGGCCGCCGAGTCGGCGAGCGTCCCGTCGAGGTCGAACACAATGGCGTCGAAGCGTCGCGGCGGCACGGAAGGTTCGATTCCACCCCGGGTGAGGTCGAAGAGCCTTGATGCGGGCGCACCATGGCGACGACAATGGGCGGCGAAGGGTGCATCGGTTACGCCGTCGAACGCAAGAGGCGCCGAGCACACGCGGCGAAGGCGCTTGACACCCGCGCCCTCACCGGATTTCAGTACCCGCGGCTTTCACTGACCACCGATGGAGACGAGTGCCCGATGTTGACGCTGATCGTGACCGAGAAGGGCGGGACCCCGAAGCGGATGGACTTCGACAAGGACGAGGTCACCGTCGGGCGCGTGCCGGGCAACGACATCGTGCTCAACAAGGGCAACGTGTCGAAGCGGCACTCGCGCGTCGTCAAGCAAGACGGGCGCTTCTTCGTCGTCGATCTCAAGAGCACCAACGGCACGTACCTCAACGGCCGTCGCATCACGACGCCGTCGGTGATCCGCCCGGGTGACAAGGTCTACATCGGCGACTTCGTCATCATGGTCGACATGGGCGACGGCTCCGCGATGGAGATGGCCGCGCAAGACATGGGCGACATGCCCATGGAGGGCGGTCCCAACGACGGCGACG